>JAPLGF010000156.1 GCA_026390275.1 Candidatus Atribacteria bacterium | reverse complement strand
TTGAAAGCTTCACCTCTCAATTGCTCCCGGCCAACCTCATTCAAGCACAACGAGACTACTTCGGAGCACATACTTACCGTCGTATCGACCGGGAGGGCATTTTCCACACATCCTGGGAAAGGGAGGAATCATGATGATTTTGGAAATGGGAACGAAAGAAGATGTCTGGACCGATTCGCAATTCGCCGATTCCATTCTGCAAGCAATCAATGCCTGCCCGGTTGACCGGAAGAGAATACTGGTGATCATCCCCGACAACACCAGGACTGCTCCCATGAAACTCCTTTTTTCCTCTTTTCGCAAGGCCCTGAAGGGGAGAGTGACCAGGCTCGATTTTATGATTGCCCTGGGAACCCATCACTCCATGACTCCTGAACAGATCCAACAGGAAGTGGGAATCACTCCAGAAGAAGCGTTACAGGATGGGAATGCTATTTTCAATCACTCCTGGGATGATCCGGCAACACTTCGTTTGGTGGGAGTACTTTCGGCATCAGAGATGAAGACCCTTTCCCAGGGTCTTCTCTCCCAGGACGTCCCGGTACTGCTGAACAAAAAAATCTTTGAATATGACGAACTCTTTCTCCTGGGACCGGTTTTTCCGCATGAAGTGGTCGGGTTTTCCGGAGGGTTTAAATATCTCTTTCCGGGAGTATCGGGACCAGAGATCATTCATGCTTTTCACTGGCTTTCCGCCTTGATCACCAATCCCAAGATCATCGGGCATAAAAACACCCCGGTTCGGGAAGTCCTTAACCATGCCGCCCATTTTGTCCCTCTCCCCATCACCGCCTTCTGTTTTGTCATGAAAGGGGAAAAACCCTGTGGACTGTTCGTCGGTGACCCCCAAGAAGCCTGGTCTAAAGCGGCAGATTTATCGGCCAGGGTGAATATCATCTACCGGGAAAAACCAGCGCACACCGTTCTCTCCATAGCTCCCTCTATGTACACCGAACTCTGGGTAGGCGGAAAGTGCATGTACAAATTAGAACCGGTGGTGGAAGATGGAGGAAAACTCATCATATATGCTCCCCATCTCCATGATATTTCGATCACCCATGGACGTTACCTCATGAAAATCGGCTATCACACCCGGGATTTTCTTCTTACCCACTGGGATCAATATAAACAGTATCCCTCCGGGGTCCTCGCCCATTCAACACAGGTTAAAGGTATCGGACTATACCGGGAAGGAAAAGAGGTTCCTCGCATCGAAGTCGTCCTGGCCACCGGAATTCCTGAGGATATATGCCGAAAAATCAATCTGGGTTATCTTGATTACCGGACACTTGATCCCCGTTCCTATATGGGAAGAGAAAACGAGGGTATCTTAGTCGTTCCTCGAGCGGGAGAAATGCTCTATCGCCTTTCCAACGGAAAAGTCCCGGACGTTGACCGCCTGAACGCAGGAGAATCTTCTTCTTTTGGGATAGTATAAAAAAAGGGGAATGATAAATCAACTATCTGTCCTACCCTGGCACCATCAATGGATGAAAATTGAATAGGGTTATTTTTTGTTTCCTGGTTCATTTCCTTAAACTATTCACGACTCCCGGTCCTTACCAATTCCCCATCTTTTACGATTCCCGATTCCCGATTCCCGGTTTTAGCTCAATTCCCCAATTCCACAATTCCACATTTTTACCCAACTCAACAACTCCCCAACTCAACATTTTTACCCGATTCACAGTATTTTCAGGGTAGATAGGGCCAGGGGTTGACGATATTCCTATACTTTCTCACTTCGTAGTGGAGATGAGGAGCGGTACTTCGTCCAGTACTTCCTACTTTTCCGATGATCTCTGTTTTACTCACATTATCTCCCTCTTTTACCTTAATCCAGGCGAGATGTCCATAGACCGTTTCATAACCGAACTGATGTTGGATTATGACACATCTTCCATAATTCCCATTCCATCCGGCAAATATCACCTGTCCATCGGCAGTGGCGACCACGTTCCTCCCCTGCGGGGCAGCAATGTCCACTCCGGTATGCCAACCTTTCCGTCCAGTGAAAGGATCCCTTCTCCATCCATAGCTCGAAGTCACTTTCCCCCAGGTCGGCCAGCGCATGGGAACCATATTCACCAGCTTATCTCTTTTTTCTGTAATTTTTATGATTTCTTTAAATGACTTTTCACGAACCATCATCTCTGCCCGGAGCCAATCTAAATTGTCATCTAAAAATTTTGCTTTCGTAGTAAACTGGGGATCATAAGCAGGACGAAGCGATGTCGTTTTGAAAGAAACCACCCCAAACGATGCAAAGAAAGGACCTCCTGCTCCCATCAGGATTTCTTCTTGGGTATCAGAGGTAAAAAACTGAACTGGTGTATAAATTTCATCGGAGGACGTTGAAAAGGCGATATTTAATCCATACTTTTTGAGCTGCGATTCTAAATCTTTTTCCAAAGCACCCCGAACCTTTTGGTCCAGTTTTCGCAAAGTATTCATTTCCCGGATGACTTTCTCAGCTTTCCCCGTTAAATCTTGCAGCTTTTTTTCGTTTTCCTTTTTTTTCATTTCCAAGGAAACGAGTTCGCCCCGTAAATTTTCCAGGCAGGTTGAGGTCTCACGGAGCTCCATCCTGATTTGTCTTTGATACCACAAGACCCCACCTATAACGCCCCCCACGCCAATCACCAACACCAGGAATCCCAGAAGCAATGTCCGCCAGCGAATATGACACTTCTTCAACTGGCCCTTTAAGGGATTAATCCAGAAAACGGTAAAACTTTTTGCTTCCCTCTTCGACATCCCACCACTCCCTAAAATGTCTCTTCGTGCCCAATAATCAATGCATAAATCCTTTGAAGATCATCATCCCCATAATAATCAATAGTGATTCTTTTTTTCCCCACCCGAACCTTCGTTGCTAATAAACTGGTTAATATTTCCTCCATCGCATTCTCTTCCATGGTTTTGACTGCTTTTTTTTCGAGAAGAGGGTTTTCTTTTGTTTCAACGATGTTCATCTGTGGAAAGTCTATCATTTCACGGATCAATTTTTCCACATCACGAACGGTGAGGTTATCATGCACAATTTTCTCCGCCACGTGAATCTGTTTTTCCCTTTCGTCCAACCCCAAAAGAGAACGGGCATGTCCAAAAGAAATCTTCTCTTCTTCCAAAAGAACCTGGATCTCGGGAGGAAGTTCCAGGAGACGCAAAATATTTGCCACAGTAGGTCTTTTTTTTCCCAATCGCTGCGAGACTTCTTCCTGAGTCAACTCAAAACCATTCATGAGGGTACGAATCCCTTTGGCCAGGTCTAACACGTTGAGATCCTCACGTTGAAGATTTTCGATCAGGGCAACTTCTAATCTTTTCTGCTCATCAATATCTTCGACAATAACCGGGAGAGTGGAAAGTCCAGCTATTTTTGCTGCTCTCCATCGGCGTTCCCCTGCTATAATTTCATACCCATCTCCCTGTCGCCGAACGATCACTGGTTGAAGAATTCCATATATTTTAATGGAATCCGCAAGATCTTGAAGACTTCCTTCGTCCATATGAATACGGGGTTGAAAGGGGTTACTCTTCAACAATTCAACGTTTACCTCTTGAATCGTGCGGATTCCAAAGGTTCCTGCCCCCGGTATAAGGGCATCGAGACCCTTACCGAGACTTTTTCTGTTCATCTCTTTGTAACACTTCCCTGGCAAGATTGATATAAGCAACTGCACCGGATGAATCTTTGTCGTACAGGATGATGGGTTGACCAAAACTGGGCGCTTCACTCAGACGAACGTTCCGTGGAATAATGGTTTGAAACACTTTTTCACCAAAGGCTCTCTGAACTTCCTGGGCGACCTGGAGCGAAAGATTGGTACGTGAATCATACATTGTCAGCAGAACGCCAAATATTTGTAACTTGGGGTTTAAGTAATTTTTAACAGCATTGATGGTGTTGATCAGTTGTCCCAAACCCTCTAAGGCATAGAATTCACACTGAACAGGTACCAGAATATTATCTGCGAACGAAAGAGCATTGACGGTCAGGAGACCAAGAGAGGGGGGACAATCGATAAAGACAAAATCATAATGGGAAACCTGATCTTTCAGGGATTCTTTTAGACGATATTCTCTCCCCATGAGAGAAACCAGCTCAACCTCTGCACCGGCTAAACGAATGGTCGCCGGAAGGAGCCGCAGCCCAGGAATAGCTGTTTCACGGACTACTCCCTCCACTTCGTTTCCACGAATGAGGAGATCATATAAACATGATTTCATGGCCTTTCGATCAAATCCTAAACCACTGGTTGCATTCCCCTGCGGGTCAGAATCTACCAAAAGTATCTTTTCCCCCAATCGGGCCAGTGAGCTCCCCAGGCTAATCGAGGTCGTGGTCTTTCCGACCCCACCTTTTTGATTTGCAATCGCAATGACAGTTCCCATAGGCAAAAGGTATTGTAACACATACCGATAGAAAATGATGTTGAGATGTGGAGTTGGTTAAGACATACCACAATACCCTAAATGACCATCCTCAAGGAATCTCCCCCTTTAGATAAAAGGGGAGAGTTTGCTGTAGGAGGGGTGCCTTGGTCTCTTCATCCATTGATGGTACCAGGGTTGTGCCCTGGCATGGTTTTCAATTCTTCAATATCACCAAACATCCTCAGGAAGATACCGGAAGAAAAAAAGTAGGAGCACTTACCCTAAGCGTAGCGGGACTTTCCCTCATGCACCCCTCCTTTGGAACCGAGCCTCACTATTATTGTATGCAAATCAGAAACGAAAGACAACCTTTGGCTGGCATTATTTAATAAAAACCATACCAGTTTCAGATACCATCATAAAGATGTAAATGATTTAGTGATTCTTACTATGTTTTTTTACTTTTCACTTCTCTTTACTCACTGAATTTTCGGGGTATACCGTGCTGCCAGTATGATAGTATCACCAAGGGAGGATAATGCTCCCTTGCCCTAACCCTCTCTCACAAGGGACGAGGAATAAAAAGGAAAAGGATGAAGAATAACGGTCAGGAGCATCTTTTCCAACTCAACGATCCACAAATCAACAAATCTTTTACTATTCACGACTCACGGTATTTTCCGGGTAGAGTTCGAATACTTTCCGGGCAAAGGTCATATATGTGGTGTGGCCTACCATTCGGTCATACGGACGGAAGGTCACCGGGTCTGATTTATATTGCCGGAAAAGGTCCTCCCACACTTCAATCTGAAGAAATGGTAACTTGTGAAAGGAACGTAAGGTTTCCATCACCTGCCCGGCCGTAGGAGAAACCACTCCCATACGACCCCCTCCCTTTAAGGCTTCCCAACACTGAACTAAATAGTCCCAGGGTTGCGGAACATCCAGAAAGAGCGCATCCACGTTCTTTTCATCAAATCCTGATTCAATATTCTTCCATTTTATTTCCACGCGATCGAGTACTCCCCACAAAGAAAGGTTTTGCGTTCCCAATTGAACCATATCTTCCCGCCGATCATACGCAAACACTTTCCCTGTCTCTCCTACCATCCGGGCAAACGCTCCAGACATCGACCCGCTTCCCAAACCAACATCAATTATTCGATCTCCCTCCTTCGCATCTAACATCAGGAGAATAAAACCCAAATCTTTGGGATACACAATTTGCGAATTCCGACGCATGTGAAACACGTTCTCAATAATACCCGGGGGAAGGAGATACGCTTTTGTCCCTTTATTCGTTTCCACCCAATCCCCAAAATTCTTTCCAATGATGTCATCATATCGGATATTCCCCCGGTGAGTGCTAAAGAACTTACCTTCTTCGATGGTAAGGATAAAATCTCTTTCGTCTTCTAAATAAACATAAACCCTTTCACCACTCTGTATCGCCATCATTATCTCTCCCGTTTTTTTTGTCTACCGAGATAGAGCTGTATTATAGCATTTTGTTCCACGTGGAACATTTCAGTAAACAGACCATCATCCCATTTTACAATACTACTAAAGTAATGGACAATTTTTTGATGTAACACGGTTGCCTTTACCTGTTTAATACTATTTTTTTTACACTATTTTCTTTACGCCGTAGGCTGCCTTCCCCGGGTAGACACCCATGTCTGGACAAAACACTGGCGCCATCAAGAAATGAAAATACCCCCTTACCTCTTTCCCTCCCCCCAACTTCCTCTTTTTTCCGTGTCGTTGTATTTTCCGGGTAGTACATTTCCCTTATTTACAACCATTTTTTCCTGTGGATAACTTGTGTACAAATACAATGTTACGTCAAATGGCTTCTAACCCTAATAAATATGATGTTCCATATATACTCTTTTTTTATTGTAAAATATACAAAAAGAGGACACTCATTTGAAAACGTCGGAAACAAATTGATTTACATCCAGAAAAATTTATTACGGAGGACTGTGGACAACCTGTGGATAACAAGATAGAAAAAATATTACTTGAAGGATCACACTTTTTAAATTTGGATTTGAACAACTCTCAGATCAAAGATCTTATAAAATATCATTCGATGATTCATGAAGCAAACTTACAATGGAATCTTACTGGTTTCAAGACCGAAGAAGAGATACTGATCAATCTTATTTTGGATAGCTTGAGTCTTGCTATGGCTGGATTCCATTTTATTCCCTCCGAAACTATTATTGATATCGGAACCGGAGCCGGGATACCCGGAATACCTTTAAAAATAGTTTCCCCTTTTCTTCACCTGACACTAATTGACTCCAGCCATAAAAAAACCGGCTTTCTCCAATTAGTGGTTGATGAGCTTCATTTATTTCATACCGCGGTGGTCTGTGAACGAGCAGAACTTTTGGGACATGTTGCAAGCTTCCGTGAAAACTTTGACTGGTGCGTGGTACGAGCACTCAGTTCGCTGGCGACAAATCTGGAACTCACCATTCCCTTCTTAAAAGTCGGGAGAAAGGCAATCTTTATTAAAGGTCCTTCGGCTTCCGACGAAATCGAAAGAGCCCAAGGTGCCCTTAGTATTCTCAATTGTCAAGTTCTGATGACCCTGCACCTTCCCGTTCCGTTTTGTGAACGAATCAATCAGGTCATAGTGGTCAACAAATCAGGTCATACTCCAGACAAATTTCCCCGAAAAAATGGGATACCTCAAAAAAACCCTTTAGAATAAATGTTTCTACTTTGAAAATACCGGGAGTCGGGTAAAGACCGTGAGTCGTGTGAAAATGTTGAGTTGTTGAGTTGTTGAGTTGTTGAGTTGGGTAAAAATGTGGAATTGTGGAATTGGGAAGGTCCGGGAGGAGTGAGAAGTGAATTACGAATGATGAATTACGAATGAAAAAATGGGTGGGGGAATATTTCTGATCACTGAAACTATACCAACTTACTCCCTGCCATATACATGTAATTCAAAAATTATTAAAAGTACTTCCAACTCCACACCTCAACAACTCCCCAACTCACCATTTAATAAAAAGATGGGATTCTCACGTCGTCTGGTAAAATGCGACCAGACTCCTCAGAATGACAGAATAAGAAGATGGTGTTTTCATATTTACCGGGTGCTGCGAAGCAGCATGAGGGCCTATCCGGGAAAGACCGGGAGGAGTGAGAAGTGAATTATGAATTATGAAGGATCACATCTGTCCAAAATAGCTTTTTCTCATGGAAAGGGGAGTACCAATCGGGTAAATTGTTAAGTGTAAGCTAACAAAAACACCCGAAAGGTGGTCTCCCCGGAAAAGACCGTGAGTCGTGAATCATAAAAGATGGGGAAGTGGGGAATTGGAAACAACCATATGGAAAAGGACCATGCAAAATAATAAAAAACAATTCCGAAAGAATCTCCCCTTTTGGCCAGAGGGAAGAAAAAATTCCGATTCAAAAACAAGCTCTTGAGCCTTGATGCTTCAATCCTTGAGCTCTCGAGTACCCTTTTTGACTGGGCTCGATTCCGTCAGACCAAAGGAGCAGTGAAACTTCATTTGCTTTTAGATCACGAAGGCTATCTCCCGGTCTTTGCCCTCATTACCGAAGGAGCAGTTCCCGAAGTGAACATCGCTCATGATCTTTCCTTTCCCAAAGGTTCGATTATAGCCGTTGATCGAGGCTATACCGATTATTCCCTCTTTGCCCGGTGGACCGATACTGGAGTCTATTTCGTCACCAGACAGAAAGATAATGCCAGCTACCGGGTGATGGTTCTTCTTACCAACCACCTTGAGTTTGGAGCTACCACCATTGCCCGTATCTATCAGGATCGCTGGCAGATGGAAACCTTCTGGACAGCATCCTAAAAGAAAAAGGAGGAATCTGGTTTTAAAAAGGCTCATGAATCGGTTATAAATGCTTATGTAGCAAGGGGGGTGTGCCTTTATCTCTTCATCCCCTCCTGGGTGCTCTTCCCAAACCTGGGCCGAGGGGAAAAAGAGAGAGTAGGGCAAGGAAAGGCTTTCATCCCCTGGTAGTTCCATAAACTGGCATGGTGGTCTGTTCACTGGATTGTTCCACGTGGAACAATCTTCCAGGTAAAGAAAACATTGACCAATAAGATCATTTCCCAACACAAAATGAACCGAAGATCGTATCCAATAATTTTTTATCGATATTTTCTCCATTCATTCTTTGTAACGAACGAAGGGCATCATCGATATCAAAAATGACCACATCAGGAGTAAGTCCTTCCTGGAGGGAATGAAGAGCATTATGTAATGAGGAAATGGAACGAACAAGTTCTTCACACTGACGCGTATTGATGGCCAGCATGCTTTCCTCGGAATGGATGTTATGACGGATTAGGTCTACAATTTTTTTGAGAAGTTCACTGACTCCACTTCCAGAAAGAGCGGAAATTTCGATGATATCCTCTTGAGAGTATAACTCGGAAATATGGGAGGAGGAGAGGACGGCCGGAAGGTCACTTTTATTGAGAACCACAATGTGTGTTTTGTTTTTTACGATTTCCATGAGGTCAAAATCTTCTTTTTGCAGGTTTTGACTCCTGTCAAATATGACGACAATAATATTCGCCATTTCTAAATACTCTCTGGCCTTGTGAATCCCCAGGCTTTCAATCACATCATCGCTCTCTCGTATCCCGGCAGTATCAACGAAACGTAAAGGATAACCATCAATGATGAGATGTTCCTCAATGACATCACGGGTTGTCCCGGGTATGGGAGTTACAATGGCCCTTTCTCTACCGACGATGGAATTCAAAATACTTGACTTCCCTACATTTGGTTTTCCACAGATCACCACCAAGATTCCATCCCGAACGAGCTGGAACTGATGACATTTCTGGCTGCCTGTGAAAGATCGATCCGTCCATTGAGAAACGCCCGTTTAGTAAACTCCCCCGGTTCGGCATAACGGGCTCCCAAATCGATACAAAAACGAAGAATATGCTGTAGAAGGAGCGGACCCCCATGTACCTGGATTTCCACCACGTCTTCACAGGTGTAACTTCCCGGACCTCTCATGATGACCACCAGGGCTTCATCAATCGGGCATAAGGTGGTAGGATCGTAGACATCGCAAAGAGTGAGGTGAAAATTGGAAAGGAGGGGAATCTCTCTTTTTGAGCGGGTTTTGCAGATCCGGGAAGCAATCTGGATTGCATTGAACCCGCTCATCTTGACGATTCCTATTGCGCCAACTCCAGGTGGTGTAGCAACAGCGACAATAGTGTCTTCAAAAAACGTCTTATTTTTTCCTCGGGGGTCGAACTCTTCTATGGCTGGATTCCTTCTTTTTCCCATTCTTCAGATCAATAACAACCCGCCGATCGGGTTCTTCCCCAATACTATAGGTGATCACATTGGGGTGATCCTTGAGAGTGGTGTGGATAATTCTTCTTTCCCGGGCATTCATAGGTTCAAATTTAAACTTACGGTGATCCTCAAGAACCTTTCCTGCCATTTTTTGAGCCAGCTTATTCAGGGTTTCTTCACGTCGTTTTTTATATCCAGATATATCAAGTTCAAGTCCCACCCGGGCAAAACCATTCTTAATGAGGTAGATTTTTAAATACGATTCCAGTGCTTCCAGGGTCTCACCGTGTTTGCCAATCAGTAGACCAGCATCTTGTCCGTCGATATCCAGATACACTTTTTTTCCATCTTCCCGGACGTGATACTCGATTTCGATTTTCATCTTGGAGATGAGCTGCTCGAAAAATTCTCGAATCTCTTCCCGGGCCTTGACAAGTTCCTGAACTGAAACTGACTCATCTTTCTCTACAATACCTTCTCCTTCCTCTTCCACAGAAGGCTCCGGTACTTTCGGCTCGGGAGGTTTTTCTTCCAAAGAAGGAACCGGAGTCTGCTTTTCCTCATCATCACCAATCCATACCCGAACTCTCACTGTCTTGGGAACCAGAATCCCAAGAAAACCACGATTTTCGGAAATGATTTCATATGCTAAACTATTTTTCTCGACATCAAAATAACGGGATGCTCTCTCCAGAACTTCATCAAGATTTTTACCAGAAACTTCAACGCTTCTTCGCATGTTTCTTTCCCCCTTTTTTGTAAGGAACTGGAGGAGAAACCGGAGAAGGATGCTTATCCTCAACCACCACTTTAGTCTCGAGAGTCGTTGCGGTTGCAGAACTTAACACAACAACTTTTTCTTTCTTCACTTGAATATTAACCATATATTGTTGAAAAATATAGAAAAGGTTGGACACAAACCAGTAGAGAAGGACTCCCGATGGGAGATTCCAACTGATAAACACCAGAAAAATAGGCATAACAACCATCATAATAAGATTCTGTTGGTTCCCTTCACCACCGGAAGTGGGCATGGACATCTTTTGCTGAAGAAAGGTGGTTAAACCCATTAACACGGCTAATATGAAATACGGGTCTTTTTGGGAAAGGCTGGGAAGCCAAAGAAAGCCGGCCTGACCGTAATCATAATTGACAAGTACCCGGTAAAGGACAAAGAGAAAGGGAAGTTGTATGAGAAGCGGAAGACATCCACCCAGCGGACTGACCCCTTTTTCTTTGTAGAGTTTCATGGTCTCTTGATTGAGCTTCTGCGAATCACCTTTATATTTTTCCTGAAGTTTCTTCACCTCCGGTTGAATCTTCTGCATCGCTCTGGTAGAAAGATTCTGCTTATGAATGACCGGATACAGGGCAAGCCGGACTACAATGGTTAAAAGGATGATGGCAATACCGTAGTTTCCCGTAAGATTGTAGAAAAAACGAAGAATATACTCCATAAATCTTGCTAAACTATCCCATAGCTGAGTCCACATTTGATTTATCACCTATTTCTATCGAACTGGGTCATATCCACCGCGCGAATAAGGATGACAGCGCATAATTCTCCACAGAGCTAAACAGCCACCCCGGAAAAGACCATACTTTCTGAACGCATCACGCGCATATTGGGAACAGGTCGGTTCAAAACGACAATTTGCAGGTAACGCAGGAGAAACATACCGTTGATACAGATCGATGACCGTATCAATACCTTTGAGCAAAAGTTCTTCAAACTTCACCGGACTCATTAACCTCATTGAAAATACCAATTCTTCCGAGGAGTTCTCCCATCCATTGTACGATATCGCCAAAACGAGTCCTTATGAGCCTTTCGTCGCTCATAAAAATCAAATCGAAAGGTTTCTCTTGAATTGATTCAGCAGAGAATACCCTGAAACCCTCCTTGAGTTTCCTTCTGATCCGGTTCCGCCGAACAGCTTTTTTACTCCGACTAATAAAACACATCCTTAATTGTCCTTCATTCTTTTGCAGAAACCACAAACGAATCGGACCCTTATCAATTTTTTTACCGTCCTCGAAAACCCGCATAAAATCCTTTTGATGTGAAAGACTTTTCATTTGATGATCGATTATACACAGAGCCGTTTCCGCCCTTTGGCACGTCTCCGGCTGAGTACTTCTCGCCCTCCTTTTGTGCTCATTCTTTCACGAAAACCATGTGTTCTTTTTCTGCTCAATTTATGCGGTTGGTAGGTCATTTTCATAGAAATGATCTCCTTTCCTTACGACATAAAAAGTGAAGATGAGTTCGCGAATAACATTATATCCAGTATGGTGTGGAAGGTCAACAGAACAATGGGAATAGAATGGATCTCGTCCTGATACCATACTTTGAAAGAGAAGAAAAAAGGATTATCATAAAAGTACATTCTAAACTGAAAAAACAGCCTGCGGCGTAAGATTAAAATAGTGTAAAGAAAAATAGCAGTGAAAAGACCACCATTCCCCTTCAGAAAAAAAAGGGGATTTTTCATTACTCTGCCGGCGCCAGGAACTGACATGATGGTTTCATCAAAGGTGGGACAACAGTTGGATAAAAAATTGACTTTCGTTGTCGGTATTGATCTGGGAACCCAGGGAGTTCGTTGCCTAATTTGTGATCTGAAAGGCAAGATATATGTTGAGGCACGCAATGATATCACCTCTTCCAAAAAAGAGGGAGATCGCTTTGAACAGGACCCGGAAGAGTGGTGGATCAAAACCAAGAGTTGCCTTCGAAATACCGTTGGATTATTTATTAAAAATGGGTATTCACCAGAAGACATCTGCGCTCTGGCCTGTGATTCTACCTCTGGTACCATTCTCTCCATCGGGGAGAATGGTCAGGTCATTTCTCCTGCTCTGATGTACAACGATTCCCGGGCTAAGGAGGAGGCGGCAATCATCAATGCCAGTGCCCAGGACTTTTATAACAAAATGGGATACCAGTTTGATCCCTCATTTGCCCTCTGTAAGGTGTTATGGATCAAACGACATGATCCGGAGCTCTATCAAAAAACCCGCTTTTTTGTCCATGCCTGTGATTTTTTAATGGGGCAATTCACCGGAAAAGTAGCCCAATCCGACATTTCAAATTCGTTAAAAATGGGGTTTGATCTTTTGGAGATGAAGTGGCCGGATTTCATTGAAACCGCCCTTGATCTCGATACCAGAAAACTTCCCTCGGTCTACAAAACGGGGGAGGTCGTCGGAATGGTTCTCCCGAGTATTGCCGGTGAATTTGGTTTTTTCCCTTCGCTTCCCATCGTGGCTGGTGCGACCGATGGCACTGCGGCTTTCTTCGCTTCCGGGGCCCGTATTCCGGGGGATGTTTCCTGTACCCTGGGAACCACACTGGTCGTTCGAAGCATTTCCGAAAAACTGGTGAAGGATCCTCAAGGACGGATCTACTGCCATCGTCATCCCGAAGGTTACTGGCTCCCAGGAGGGGCAAGTAACACGGGAGGAGAATGCCTGAAAAAGTTTTTTCCAGATGGTCACTATGAAACCTGGGATCAAGAAGTGATGAAGATCAATCTCCCGACTTCACTCCTGGTCTATCCGCTCACCCGAACGGGAGAACGGCTTCCTTTTGCTTCTTCCGTGGCGGAGTTCTTTCAAATTGGGAAGGAAAGGAACCGGACAGAACTGTATGCGGCCTGTTTAGAAGGTGTGGGGTATATCGAACGTTATAGTTACTCTCTTTTAGAAAAATTGGGATCCACTCCCATCCGGCGAGTATTTTCCTCCGGAAGTGGAGCCAGGAGTGGTATTTGGCGTCAGATTCGAACCAATATACTGGGAAAGCCAGTTCATCTTCCTGCTACGACAGAATCAGCAATGGGAGCCTGTATCATTGCTGCTACCCCTTTACTGGGAAGTCTTTCCCGAGCAGGAGCTGAAATGGTCACCATATCAGACGTTATCGAACCAGAAAACAAACTCATCGCCCTCTATGATGAAAAGTATCATCTCTTTGTGGAAGAATGCCAAAAGAGGGGGCTCATCCCCAGGAGTGAGCATGAGATATGAAATTAAAACACCGGCACTCCTCCCACAAATGTCGCATAGCAGGTAAACTGCTCATCGAAAACGGCAATGTCGGCAAACTTTCCTTTTTGAATACTCCCCCGCTCACTGGATACTCCCAGTATTTGAGCAGGAACCAAACTACCCATCTGTGCCAGGCGAGGAAGGGAAAGGTGA
>JAPLGF010000113.1 GCA_026390275.1 Candidatus Atribacteria bacterium | reverse complement strand
GGAAATTCAGAATCAACTCCAAAAAAACGCATTTTATGTCTTAGAACAGGTGGCGACCCGGCCCCTGATTCTCCAGGAAGCGAAGAAGTGGGCAGACCAGTCCGGGCAGAACTCCAAAAGTGCTACCGACGATGCGCTCCTTCAGAAGTTTTTGGAAAGCATCGCTCCCGCTAACCTGCGGGTGAGCGAGGAAGAAGCCAAAACCTTCTACGATCAAAATCAGGAGGCTTTCGGCGAGACACCCTATGACACCGTGAAGCCACAGGTGGATGAGTTTCTTCTCTCCCAGAAAAAACAGAATGCCATCAATACCTACATTGGGTCTCTGAGTGAACACCTCCCGGTGGAAGTGAGTGCCGACTGGACAAAACAGCAGTCCATACTGACTTTGGAGAACCCGGTGGATCAGGCTCGCCGCTCTGGGAAGCCGGCCATGATCGACTTTGGGGCGAGCGGTTGCATTCCCTGCGATATGATGGCCCCCATTCTGAAAGAACTGGCCACCACCTACTCCGGGAAGTGTTCGGTCCTCTTCATCGATGTCCGGAATGAGCAGGTCTTGGCAGCCCGGTATGGAATCAGTGTTATCCCCACCCAGCTCTTCTTTGACCCCAGTGGGAAAGAGATTTCCCGTCACACCGGTTTTTTCCCCCGGGATCAGATCCTGGAGCAGCTCGCCACGGCAGGGGTGAAATAAACGATGGGCAATCTCTTCTCAACGCTCACCAGGGCGGTGGAGGGGACTCCCCTCATCGCTCTCCTGGCAGCACTGGCCTGGGGCGTTTTGAGTATTCTCCTCAGTCCCTGCCACCTCGCCAGTATTCCCCTCATCGTCGGTTTCATCACCCAGCAGGGGAAAATCACCACCCGCCGGGCCTTTGGAACCAGTGCTCTGTTTTCCCTGGGCATTCTCTGTACCATCGGAATCATCGGCCTCATCACCGCTGCCCTGGGCCGGATGGCCGGGGACATTGGCGGATACGGGAACTATATCGTGGCGGTGATCTTCTTTGTGGTGGGGCTCTCATTGCTCGATGTCATTCCCCTCTCGTTTTCCGGACCGGGACGGGTGAAGACGAAGGGGAAGGGACTCCTGGCCGCATTCATGTTGGGTTTTCTCTTTGGAATTGCCCTCGGTCCCTGTACCTTTGCCTACATGGCGCCGGTCCTCGGTGTGACTTTCCGGGTGGGAGCGAATGCCCCCCTCTTTGCCGCTGCCCTACTCACCGCCTATGGGATCGGCCACTGTTCCGTTATCGTTATTGCCGGAACATCCACCCAGATGGTTCGGACGTTCCTCCGGTGGAACGAGGCTTCCCCTGCCTCGGGTATCATTAAGAAAATCTGTGGCGTCCTGGTACTCGCTGGTGGTCTGTATCTCATCTATACAGCACCATAGACCGTTCCTCTATGTTTTAGTCAAGTTTTGTTGAATCGAAAGTGGAGAAGGAACTATGACAAAGAGTGTCACCTGTTCAAACAAATTGAATAAGAGTCTGGCTCAACAAATAGCCGTTGAAATTAATTCTGTAGGAACACTTGACATTCTCAATGGAAAGTCTTATCGTAATATTACGATGAATACTCCAGAGAACCGAAACGCCAAAAAACGATGTTGTTCCATACCGCCCGAGGAAGAGCTTGTCTTTCCAACGCTCAATAGCGAGGAGAAACTGGCCCTCCTTATGAAGGCTTTAGGACATCCCGCCCGGGTCAAGATCATCAAGCTTCTTCTTGCTCGCGATGAGTGCATCTGTGGTGAGATTTGCCGGGAAATTCCCCTCGCTCAATCCACTATCTCCCAGCACCTCAAGGTCCTCAAAGATGCCGGTCTCATTTTCGGAGAAGTAGACGGTCCCCGGGTGTGCTATTGCGTCAACACAGTACGACTTGAACATCTAAAGCTTTTGCTTTCTGAACTCTAAATGAGACCTGTTTTTTACATCGTATTTCGTCGAAATACGAAAGGAGAATTGATTCGACATGTCACGATTGCAAGTCTTTGACCCACCCATGTGTTGTTCCACCGGAATCTGTGGCCCTAGCGTTGATCCTGCCCTGCCACGGTTTACCGCTGATCTCAAGTGGCTGACAGAACAGGGAATAAAAGTAGAACGGTACAATCTTTCCCAGCAACCGGAGGCTTTTGTGAGTAATCCCATCGTGAAAGCGGTGCTGGAAACGGACGGCGATACCTGTCTTCCTCTGGTGCTCATCAATGATCGCATTGTCGGCAAGGGGTATTACCCCACCCGGGAGGAATTAGCCAACCTTCTCTCGTTCCGTAAGGAACAGAAACCGTCTTTCTTCACCGATGCCGTTGCGGAGCTCGTCGCCGTGGGAGCATCAATCGCAGCCAACTGTGAAGTGTGCCTTCTTTACCATTACAAAAGAGCGCTTCAGCTGGGTATTTCCCACGATGACCTGGCTCAAGCGGTGACAATGGCCCAAAGGGTAAAGGAAACGCCAAACAAGCGGCTCCTGGCGCTTGCTGAGAGCCTCCAGGAATGCGAGGAAAATCCCAACAAACCGTCATCACATCCTCAGAGCAACAGTTGCGGACCGCAGACATTGGGATCCGGCTGCTGCGGATAAAGAGATAAACAGAGGAGGTATCATTCTATGGTGAAAAAGATACCCATTGCTCAGATGATCGAACAGACAACACGCAACCTCTTCTTTACCGGTAAAGGCGGAGTGGGGAAAACCTCCCTGGCCTGCGCGACGGCCGTTGCCCTGGCTGACCGGGGGAAGCGGGTGCTCCTGGTCAGCACGGACCCCGCTTCAAATTTGGATGCGGTTTTGGAAACCGAACTGACCTCCGAACCGAGACCGATTGCGGGCGTTCCCAAGCTCTTCGCCCTGAACATCGATCCAGAAGCGGCGGCACATGATTTCCGGGAGCGTCTCATCACACCATACCGCGGGGTGCTCCCCTTTACTGTCATCGCCCGAATGGAGGAACAGCTCTCCGGAGGATGTACCATGGAAATTGCCGCCTTCAATGAATTTTCCCATTTACTGGGCGATACCCAGGCTACAGCCCAGTTCGATCATGTCATCTTCGATACCGCTCCCACCGGACATACTCTGCGTCTCTTGCAGCTTCCCAAGGCCTGGGATGGATTTTTAACCACCACCACGGGGGAAGTTTCGTGTGTTGGTCCCATGGCAGGATTGCAGCAAAAACGAGAGATGTATACCGCAACAGTCGACGCACTGGCTAACCCTGAACTCACCACTGTTATCCTCGTCAGCCGTCCTGAGTCTTCGGCCCTCAAGGAAGCGGAACGGACACGGAAAGAACTGCATTCCCTGGGACTCACTCACCAGCAGCTCGTCGTCAATGGGATGTTTGTCGGTGAAGAAACCACCGACCCAGTTGCCGGGGCCCTGGCAACTCGGGGTCAGGAAGCGCTCACTTTGATGCCCACATCGCTCGCCACCCTCCCCCGGTTCTACGTTCCGTTGCGACCGGAGAATATCGTCGGCATTCCAACTCTTCGCCGGTTCATTGGAGACTTAAAATTTCCGGAACATCAGGTTCACATTGTTCCCCAGAACATGCGTTCTGATACTCTCCTGCTCCCACCGTTAGCATCACTGATCGATCACATCGCCCAGGAGGGGCGGGGAGTGGTCATGACCGTCGGTAAAGGTGGGGTGGGAAAAACAACCATCGCCGCGGCCATTGCCGTCGAATTGGCACGACGGGGCTATCCGGTGCAACTCACCACCACCGACCCAGCGGCACATGTCCAGGCCTCCATTGGGAAATCGGTCGCGGGGCTCACGGTGAGCCGAATCGATCCGGAAGTGGAAACCGAAGCGTACCGGAAGGAAGTTCTGAACACCGCCGGTCGGGAATTGGATGCAGAGGGGCGCGCCCTGCTGGAAGAAGATCTGCGTTCCCCCTGCACGGAGGAGATTGCGGTCTTTCGCGCTTTTGCCCAAACGGTGGCCCAGGGCTCCCAGAGATTTGTCATCCTCGATACTGCTCCCACCGGACATACCCTCCTTCTCCTGGATACCACCGAGGCTTATCACCGAGAGGTGACGCGCAATGCCAACCGACAGTCTCCCGAGGTTATGGAGCTGTTGCCCCGGTTACGGGATCCTCACTTTACCCGGATTCTCATTGTGACCCTTGCAGAACCGACACCGGTACAGGAAGCAGAACGGTTGCAGAACGACCTTCGACGGGCCGGCATCACCCCCTATGCCTGGATCGTCAACCAGAGTTTCGTCCATACTCCATCCCGTGAGCCTATCTTGCAGGTACGGGGGAGAAACGAGCTCCCATTAATCACCAAAGTACAGTTATTGATGCCCGGACGGACTTTCCTCGTTCCCTGGGTTGCCGAGATCCCGGTAGGAGAAGATCGTCTGCACCAGCTGACCGAGGCAGGCTCGATTTCGCAAAATGAATCATCGGTGGTATAACCGGGATGATAAAAGTGAAAGACAGATCTAATAAACATAAAGCCCACGAAAAACACGGTATAAAAACAGGAGGAATGGTTCATGAAAAAGATACTTTTAGTCATTTTAGTTCTTTCTTGTCTTACCTGGTTCAGTATGTTTGGTTTTGCCAGTACCCGGACCTGTACCTGCGGCCAGAATCAGCCGATCAGCAATTCCATCCCCACTGTGGAGCAACCAACCGTGACGCCCTCCACCCCCAGCAGCTCGGGGAGCGGTGGGGGAGTGACATCTTCCAGTAGACCTTTGATTGGTTATTCTCTCCTCACCATCACCCGGCTGTCTTTCTTGGAAGGGAAGTATCGGGTGGACGTTGCCAATCGCAGCCTTGACAAAAGCATCAACATCTTTCTTTGAGCCAGTAACTTTCAGCAAATTGTTGCAATGATTAGGCAATGTAGTATCCTTTCAGTTAGTCATATTGTCAGCTATCAGCT
>JAPLGF010000236.1 GCA_026390275.1 Candidatus Atribacteria bacterium | reverse complement strand
GAGGGTTTCAAAATGGGTAATTCCCGGGCCAGACGCTGGTAGTTCGGAAAAGAAAAAGGATAGATCATGATGTATTGACCGTTGACTTCCCGGAAATCATGAAGCCAGGGCAGCTCCAGAAAGGTCTTTCTCTCCCGGGTGAAAACGGCTATGAAATTTTCTTCCGGACTCTTCACCGGAAGCAAAGAAGCCGGGACGCTCTTCAACTCATAGATCTGGGGAATGACTCGCAACGGGATTTGCCGTTCACTGGCGATGGAATGAATGAGGTCCTGAGTGACCGGAATCATTGGCTCGCTCCTCCCACTCCGATATCGATTAAAACCTTCAACTCCTGATCCTTCCCATGTTCCACTTTTTCAAAAGCAGTCCGGATGGAATCCAGCGGAAAGATACTGGTGATCATGTTCAGAGGTTCCACCTTCCCCTGGATGATATAGTCCAGAGCCACCTGATAATCGGCCATGCTATAAGTCCGGGAGGCAGTGAATTTTTTCTCCTGGGCAAAAATCTTCTTCACATTGAGGATTTTCTTCTCCACTTCCGGAACCGCCACCATGACCAACATCCCTCCCGGTTTCAAGAGTTCCAGACCGGTTTCCAGAGTGACTTCACTTCCCACCACATCGTACACCACATCAAATCCCCCCGGAACCACTTCCTTACGGGAAAATTCCACCAGATTGACACCCCGGGAATCGACCGCCCAATCGGCACCCATCACTTTTGCCCGTTCGACTCTTTCTGGAATGATATCGGAGACCAGAACCGGCCCGGCTCCCCGGATTTTTGCCACCTGGAGAATGACCAGACCAATGATCCCTCCTCCCAAAATCGCCACCGAATAACCAGCCTTGACCTCCCCGGCCCGGTTACAGTGCACCCCGACCGCCAGGGGCTCGGTGAACGCCACCCGTCGGGGATCCACCGTTTGATTCACCGGGAAGATATTCGTGGTATGAACCTTCACAAATTCAGCAAATCCGCCATCCCGGTGAACGCCATACAACCAGACCTGGCTGCACCGGTTCACATCTCCGGCCCGGCAGGACGGACACCCCCCACACCCCACCACCGGCATCACCGCCACCCGCTGCCCCGGCTGGAAATCCGGATACTGCGATTCCACCACTTCCCCGCAGAATTCATGCCCGGGGATGAGCGGATATCTGGCAAACGGATTTCTTCCATGAATAATGGCCATATCAGAACCACAGATCCCGGCATAGAGAACTTTGACCAGCACCTCTCCCTCTCCTGCCCTCGGAACCGGTACTTCCCTGACCTGGTACGACTCTGCTCCTTCACACATCAGCGCTTTCATGCCCGACCCTCCTCATGGTAAAATGTAAAAATGATCCCTCCTCACCTTCCCGGCCTCACCTGCTTGTGCCACGCAGACAGGTTCACTTGTTCGTTGCCTCCACTGTCTCTCCTCCTCCTGCTATTATTTTTCGAATCACCCGGAAAATGTCGGTGTTGTCTTGGACACCGGCGAAAAGGTCCGCATCGACACCCAAGGCATACACCGGAACCTTGACAGTGGAATGACCATGGGTGGTCCAGGCGATACCAGCCTGTTCATCCCGAAGGTGCAGAAGAAAAACCAGAAATGGATCGTACCCCCCCGATTTTTCTCCTTGCCAGCTCCGGGTATAAGATTTTTCAATTGCATTTTGTTCCTTTTCGACTTCCGCCATTATCAAAGTCCCAAACTTTTCAAAAGACTTCAGAATCAGTATAAAACGTTCATAGGAAACGGCCTGGCCGGACAGAAGGTCAGGACGAAAAGCATTCTGGTCAACGCTCATTCCGCCGGTCTCATGATCGGCGGTCACAATAACCAGAGTCTCGGTGGAATGCTTCTGATAAAAACTCGCCGCCACTTCCACCGCCTGGTCAAACCCCTGCACCTCCCGGACGCTGGTTGCTGCATCGTTAACGTGACCTGCCCAATCAATCCGACCTCCTTCCACCATCAGGAAAAATCACTCCCTGCCCTCTAAGAAACGTATTCCGGTTTGAACAATCTCCGCCAGGGTAAACTCCCCTGCTTTCCGATCGATGGCAAAGGAAATCGGAAGAATGGCCAGCACCTTTCCACTCCCCGGTTGCAATTGATCAAAACGGGTTCGGTCCCGTACCACCTGGTATCCTTTTTCCCGAGCCACACCGAAGATATCTGGCTCATTCCCCTTTTTCCCCCGGGGATCAGCCATTCCGGATCCAGCAAAGAAGTCAAACCCGCTCCCCACTAAATCGCGGGCGATCTCGTAATATCGCTGGCGGGAAGGTTGGTGGGAATTAAAACCAGCAGGAGTAGAATCATTTATCGGATTCGTGGTGATGATCCCCACTTTCCGGTCTTTTCCCAGCGCTTCTTAGGCAAT
>JAPLGF010000239.1 GCA_026390275.1 Candidatus Atribacteria bacterium | reverse complement strand
ACTCCGTTTCTTCACCTCCTGTTCTTCTCCCGATTAATATCTACTTGCATGGTGTTTTTAGTATAACATAGTTTTTTTGTTTTTTCAGTGAATCCTGATTTCTATCATACCATATTGTTTCCATTTATCTATGTTATAATTTTTCTATACTGCTGGAAAGGAGGGAAGGGACAAGATTTTGTTTCGTAGTGCTGCCAATCGCCCAATTCCTGGACCGGAGGAGGAAACCACCATGAAAAAAACTTGTGTGATTTTCTTAACATGTGTTTTTCTGCTTTTGGTATCAAATATAGGATTTACAGAAGAAAAAGCTCCACAGATAGGCGGGACACTCATCCACGGGAGTGCCGGGGATGCATCTCGACTGGATCCCGCTGATGTCACCGACGGTATTTCCATTTCCATGACCGACAACCTCTTTGAAAGCCTGGTCCGGTACAAATCCGGGACTACCGAGGTGGAGCCGGACCTCGCCGAATCCTGGGATATCTCTCAGGACGGTCTCACCTTTACCTTCCACCTCCGAAAAGAGGTGAAGTTCCACGATGGTACTCCTTTTAATGCTGATGCGGTGGTCTATTCTTTAAAAAGACAATTTGATACCAACCATCCTTTCTTTAAAAACGGGGAGTGGGCTTACTGGAAGTGGATGTTTACCAATGTCAAAGATGTGGTGAAGGTCAACGATTTGACAGTCCAGCTCGTTATGACTCAACCGAATGCCACCATTCTCACCAGCTTGGCCATGTTCACCGCCTCCATCGTGAGCCCCACTGCCTGTGAAAAATATGGTGCCGATTTCTTTAAGAACCCGGTGGGGACCGGGCCATTTAAATTCGTGGAATGGGTGAAGGACGATCATTTGACATTAGAAGCCAACCTGGATTATTGGGGAGGGCGGCCCTATCTTGATAAGTTGATTTTCCGGGTCATCCCAGATCCGTCGGTCCGGTTGATTGAACTGGAAAAGGGAACCATCGACAGCATGGAATATCCGACCCCTGATGATCTGGAACGAATTAAAAACAACCCCAATCTGAAAATCATCGATGCCCCTGGACTGAACGTGGGATATTTAGCCATGAACATGGGAGAGGATACTCCTGGCTACCAAAAACAGTTTGCTGATCCCAGGGTGAGAAAAGCAGTTGCTTATGCCATCAACAAAAAAGATATTATTGAATACCTGTACAAGGGTACAGCTGTGATGGCGAAAAACCCCATTCCTCCGATCATGTGGGGATATAACGATGCCATTCAGGATTACGAATATGATCCGGAAAAAGCCAGGGTACTCTTAAAAGAAGCTGGTTATCCTGATGGTTTTGAGACCACACTCTGGGCCATGCCTGTCTCCCGACCCTATATGTATGACCCGCAAAAAATCGCCGAAGCCATCCAGGCCGATTTAGCAGCAGTGGGGATCAAAGCCAAAATTTATTCGGTGGAATGGGGAACCTATCTCCAGGATACCGAAGCGGGCAAACACCCGATGTGCCTGATGGGCTGGACCGGGGATAATGGTGATCCCGATAATTTTATCTACGTCCTGCTCGATAAAGATGCAGCGATTGTTGGGACCGCGGGAAATGTTGCTTTTTACCGAAACGATGCCCTCCACAACCTCCTGATCAAAGCCCAGCGGACTTATGATCAGGCGGAACGAACCACTCTCTATCAAAAAGCGCAAGAGATCGTCCATGCTGACGTTCCCTGGGTCCCCATCGCCCATGCCAAGGTCTTCATGGTCTTCAAAAAGAACATCATGGGATATATCATGTATCCCACCGAAAGAAAATTCTTTAACACCGTCTGGATTGAAAAGTAAGGAACGAGCCGGGGTGAAAACCCCGGCCTTCCATCAAACCACCATGCCTGTTCCTGATACCATCAGGGTCATGAAAAATCAGCATTTTTTTTCTAATACAGTATAGCAGTCTGATGGCGTTGGTTTTTTTCTTTTCATTTTTAATTTTACGCCGTAGGCTGATGGAAAAATGTTATAATTTCGGACAATGAGAAAGATCCTGCCCGAGTTCTCGCCGGTGAACATGCCACCAAAGATTTCATCCAGGCCACTCGCGAAAAGTGGGGTCTCGATCAACCGATGTACATCCAGTATTTCATCTGGTTCAAAAGTCTGGTGCGAGGTGATCTAGGACGATCCATTGCCACTCACTCTCCTGTCCTGGAAGAAATATTCCATCGATTCCCTGCCACCCTGGAACTCTCTTTTTTTGCAATGATCTTCGCTATCGTAGTGGGAACCATGGCTGGAATCATCTCGGCTATCCGTCAGTATTCCTTCTTCGACTACACCTCCATGACGGTGGCCCTTTTTGGTATCTCCATGCCGGTGTTCTGGTTGGGACTCATGCTGATGTTCATCTTCGGACTGTGGTTGAATATTCTCCCCATCTCCGGCCGCATCGATGTCGCCATTCCACTGAAAAATCTCACCGGACTCTACCTGCTCGATTCTCTCCTGACCATGAACTGGCAGGCATTGGGAAACTCCCTCCTCCATCTCATCCTTCCCGGGGTAGCCCTGGGTACCATTCCCATGGCGATAATCGCCCGCATCACCCGGTCGTCAATGCTGGAAGTGATTCGTCAGGATTTTATCCGTACTGAACGAGCCAAGGGACTTCCGGAAAAGAAAGTCATCTTTCGTCATGCCTTAAAAAACGCGTTGATTCCCATTGTCACGGTGATCGGGATGGAATTTGGACTCCTCCTGGGAGGCGCCATCCTGACTGAAACAATCTTCGCCTGGCCCGGATTGGGTCGCTACACGGTCGACGCTGTGAACGCCAGAGATTATCCCGCAATTCAAGGCTCGGTGCTTTTTATCGCATCTCTTTTTGTGGTGGTGAACCTGATCACCGATGTGCTTTATGCATTCCTCAATCCCCGGATACGGTATCACTAGTATGGATAAAAATACCAACCGTTTTCAGGACTTTTTCCATATGTTCCGAAAGAACAAGTCAGCCATGGCCGGTCTGGTCATCATCCTGGTCATGGTAGTCGTAACTCTCTGTGCACCTTATCTCGCACCGAACAATCCCATCCAGCGCAATCTGTCTATTCGCCTGAAACCAGGATCCTGGGCAGGAAAAGAGTATGCAAAATATCCGTTGGGAACAGACTATTTAGGACGGTGTCTTCTCTCCCGGATCATTTGGGGAACCCGTACTTCGCTCTCAGTTGGTTTCATTGCCGTTCTCATTTCCACGGTCTTGGGTCTTCTCCTCGGAGTACTGGGGGGATATTTCGGAAAGTGGATTGATACCTTTCTCATGCGGATTGTTGATGTCCTCTTTGCTTTCCCCAGCATCCTGCTTTCCATCGCCATTATGGCCGCCTTAGGGCCGGGTCTGGAAAAGGCCATGATCGCGATCGGCATTGTGTATGCTCCCCAGATGGCACGCGTGGTCCGCAGTGCCATCCTGGTTATCAAAGAAATGGATTATATCGAAGCGGAACGGGCATTGGGGGCTTCTCACTTTCGCATCATCTGGTATCATATTCTCCCCAATGTTCTGGCTCCTGTCATCGTCTATTCGACGTTGAGCGTCGCCGGAGCCATCTTAGATGCCGCCGCCCTGGGATTTTTAGGTTTGGGAGCAATCCCTCCCACTCCCGAATGGGGAGCCATGCTCTCCAACAGCCGCCAGTTTCTTATGTCTGGTGCCTGGTGGGCTGCGACTTTCCCTGGTTTGGCCATTGTGTTAGCTGTCCTGGGACTCAACCTCTTGGGAGATGGGTTGAGAGATGCCTTAGACCCCCGATTACGGATGTAGGAAAGATGAAAAAAATACTGGACATTAGACATTTGAAAACCTATCTTCATACTCCTGCCGGTGAAGTGAAAGCAGTCGATGGTATTGATTGCGATATTCTATCCGAAGAGACAATGGGGTTAGTGGGGGAATCCGGTTGCGGGAAAACCATGACGGCACTCTCGATTCTCAAGCTCTACCCCAAGCCCCAGGGCCGGATCGTGGACGGACAGGTGATTTTCCTGGGAGAAGATCTGGTACCGAAAACAGAAGAAGAGATGTATGCCATTCGAGGGAAAAAAATATCGATGATTTTCCAGGAACCGATGACATCACTCGATCCCGTCTTTCCGGTGGGAAAAGAAATCATGGAAGTGTTGACCATTCATCAAAATATGACTGAAAAAGAAGCAATGAATCAGACGATTGAACTTTTACGACAAGTCCGAATTCCAGAGCCGGAACGGCGGATGAAAGAGTATCCCCATCAGATGAGCGGTGGTATGCGGCAGAGAATCATGATCGCCATGGCCCTGGCCTGTCGTCCCCAGCTTTTAATTGCCGATGAACCGACCACTGCTCTGGATGTGACCATCCAGGCTCAAATCATCGAACTGATCAAGGAGCTCAAACGGGAATTTCATACTGCGGTCCTCCTGATCACCCATGATCTGGGCGTCGTGGCGGAAACCTGCCAGCGCGTTTCAGTGATGTACGCGGGGAAGATCATCGAGAGAGCACCAGTAACCGAACTCTTTACCCATCCATCCCATCCTTATACCCAGGCTCTCCTCAATGCCATTCCCCAGCTCACCAATCATCATTCCCACAGGCTGGAATCGATTCCCGGGCGGGTTCCGAACCTGATCCACCCTCCCTCTGGGTGTCGCTTCCACCCCCGTTGTCCGTTCAAAATGCCACTCTGCGAGGAGAACGAGCCTTCCCTTAATGCCCGGGAAGGGGAACATACCATCGCATGCCATCTCTATTGATTTCAGTTCGGGATTTGAACAAAAGGTTTTATTTAAATGATGAAACCATCGAGGGAAAAGTGATGGTCGATGCGGTCAATTCCGTTAATTTCGATATCAGACAAGGGGAAACTCTGGGCCTGGTGGGAGAATCCGGTTGCGGGAAAAGCACCCTGGGACGGTGTCTTCTGCGCCTCATTGAGCCATCTTCCGGAGAAATTTTTTTTGA
>JAPLGF010000251.1 GCA_026390275.1 Candidatus Atribacteria bacterium | reverse complement strand
GTGGAATTGTGGAACTGGAAAAGACTGTGAATCGGGTAAAAATGTGGAGTTGGGGAGTTGTTGAGTTGGAAAAACCCCCCCATCTGAAATCTCCCCTTGGGGATAAAGGGGGATTTGATGTTCCCCCGTGGCCAGGTCAAGTACTTATATTTTCATCCCTGAGTGGTGCCAGGGTTTAGTATGGTTGCCTACTTTATGGCACCCAACGTCAACCCCCGAACTAAATACTTCTGGACGATCATGGCCAGAACGAGAATGGGAATGGACGCCATCACCGCTGCTGCCGACATGTTTTCCCACTCAATCCCCATGAATCCGATATACCCGGAGATGGCTACCGGGAGGGTTTGGGCAATTTTCCGGGTCAGGATGAGAGCAAAGAAAAACTCGTTCCAGGAAAATAAAAAGGAGAGGATGGTGGAAGCCACAATTCCAGGAGCCGCTAAAGGAAAAGCGATCCGGACGAATGCTCCCAGATCAGTGGTCCCATCGACCAGAGCGGCTTCCTCGAGTTCCTGGGGAACTTCATTAAAGAACCCTCTCATCAGCCAGATGATAAAAGACAGGTTAAAGGTCAGGTAGACAATAATGAGGGCGAGATGAGAATCCAGTATCTTGAGATCCCGAAAAAGGAGGAAGAATGGAATAATCACTGCGATGGGGGGAGCAAACCGGGTGCTTAAAATCCAGAAGAGAAGATCTCTCTTGTGCCGGAAATTGTAGCGGGAAAGGGCATAGGCAGCCGGGGTTCCCAGGAGGACCGAGAGAAACACGGTGGAAAGGCTGATAATGAAGCTGTTAAGAAAGTTCCGGGGAAAGGCACTCTCCAGGAGAACCTTGGTATAGTTTTTAAGAAGGGGTTTAAAAAACCAGACCGGTGGAATACTGATAGCCTGAATCCGGGTTTTAAGCGACATGGTCACGATCCAGTAAACCGGGAAGAGAAAGAAAACCAACAAGACCCCCACCAGGATAAACATCACCACTTTATTTTTCCGGATCATCATGCCACCTCCTTTTCCGGTATGATCTTGATAAAGATCATACAGAAAATGTTGACCAAAATGATCATTATTATTGAGAAAGCGGACCCCTTCCCGATATTGAAAAAATTAAAAGCAATCATATACGAGTAAATACTTGCCGATTCGGTGGCGACTCCCGGTCCTCCACTGGTCATGATATAGATGGTATCAAACCATTTGAACGCATCGATAGCGCGGAGAAGAATCGCCACCAGGATCACTGGTTTCAGGAGGGGAAGCGTGATTCTGTACAGCACCTGCCAGATCGACGCTCCATCAATGGTCGCTGCTTCATAAGGTTCGGTGGGCAGGGCTTTCATTCCGGAGTAAAGAATTAAAAAGATCAGGGGTGTCCACTCCCAGACATCAGTGAGAATGATGGAAAATAACGCCAGTGATTCGGTACCCAGCCAGGGTTGAGGAGTCATACCGATCAGACGGATGAAATAATTCAGGATCCCCAGGATATGGTCATACATGAGTCGCCAGGTCAGTCCCACCACCACCGGGGTCATCACCATGGGGATGAGAAAGAAAGGAAGCACCAGGCTCCCCTTCTCCACCCCGTTGAGAAGAGAGGCCATCAGGTACCCCAATACCAGTTGAACCGCTACCCCAAAAATCACAAAGTAGAAGGTTACTAAGAGCGAATGCCAGAAGCGGCCATCTTCAAAAAGAAGACGATAGTTGGTTCCCCCGATGTAGGGGGTCCCTTTCGCCGGGTTGGTGAGATCATAAAAACGAAGACTGTTATTAATACAGGCAAAAAAAGGAAAGATGGCCACTCCTATCAACACCACCAGAGCGGGAAGAAAGAGAATATAAAAACTCCTTTTTTTTAATAACATATCCCGACAACCCTTTCCATTCGGTGGCCGGGGGATACTATCAAACCCCTGTCTGCGTGCGACGCACAGGCAGGCCTTTTTCCCCTGGCCACCAAGAGCAAGATGTAGGTTACCCGTTTACAAACCGGGTGCTATTTCTTATAGTACCCCGCCTGATCCATTACTTTGTACATTTCGTCATAGGCTGTTTTCATGGCTTCTTCTGCTGTGATTTCACCGGTCACCGCCCGGGAAATCTGGGTTCCGATTGCTTCGCAGAGTTCAGGATATTCCGGAACATGCGGCATGTAATTCGGATTGGCAAGTTTCAATGCTTCCAGAATGACCGGAATTCCCGGGTAGGTCTTGGAATATTCATCGCTGGCGATGGCGGACAAACTGGCGATCCCGGTGTTTCCACCTTCCATCATGGTTCTCATCTGAATATCCTTGCTGGTCATCCACTGCAGGAAGAGCCAGGAAGCATCAACATTCTTGGAATCAGCATTGATGGCCATCCCGGCGGTGAAAAGGTGAGATGGATACCGTTCGGTGATGGGGCCGAATGGTCCGGCTGGCGCCAGGGCATACCCGATCTTTCCCACAATCTGGGATAGAGTCGGATCTTCAATACGTCCGATGAAGTCGGAAGCGTCGAAGATGATGGAGGTATTGCCGGTCACAAAGGTATTCTGCACTTCCAACCAGCTGTACCGGGAAACATCCGGAGGACCATAGTTCTTGAGCAGGTCAGTGAACCAGGTGGCACCTTTAATAAACTCGGGGCTGGTCACACCCGGCTTCATGTCTTTATCCAGCCACTGACCGCCAAATACCCAGGTCCAGGAGGTGGAGATGATGGGGTTATCCTCTCCCTTGACAGCCCGCATCGCCATACCGAACTTGTTGTTGGCTTTGTCGGTGAGCTTGGCGGCAGCATTCATCAGATCATCGGTGGTTTTCGGTACATCGATCCCTTTCTCGGTAAACTGGTCTTTCCGATACATCAAAATACCCACATGGCCATAGTAGGGAAGACCCCACAATTTTCCTTCGTAACGGAGGGCATCCAGGAAAATCGGGGCAAAATCTTCACAGTAGTATTTGGATTTCTTATTGGCCAAAAGGTCATCGAGCGGTGCCACATAACCGGCGCGAGCATAACGGGCGGTTTGCCAACCATCGAGCAGGAAAATATCGTAGGTTCCAGTCTTGGCAGCCAGGTCCGCCACCACTTTTTCCCGCAGAACCGGTTCAGAAAAAACGTTCCAATCGATCTTGATACCGGTTTCCTTTTCGAATTCCGGGATCAGTTTTTGGATGGCACGGGCAGTCGCCGTGTCCCAGGTGATAGCGGTTACTGTTGCTCACTCCCTCCTTCCTCCCCCAAACTCACCCCCTCCCCCTCTACAATTCAACAACTCTTTTGCCGTTCACGGTTCACCGTCTTTTAAATCGCCGTCCACCCTCCATCAATATTCAAGATCTGCCCGGTGATCATGCTGGAGGCATCGGAAGCCAGGAAAACCACCGGGCCAATAAGTTCCTCCGCCCGGCCGGGTCTCCCTAAGGGGATTTTCCACTTTAAATATTCAGAAAATTCCTGGTTCTCTAAAAGGGGTCGGGTCATATCGGTCATGAAATAGGTGGGAGCAATCGCATTGACCAGGATGTTATACTTCGCCCATTCCGCCGCCAGGGTGCGGGTGAGCTGGATGACCCCGCCCTTGCTCGCACAATAGGAGGTGGCGTAATCCAGGGGATGAAATAAACCCCGTTGGCCCATCACGGAGGCAATGTTGACGATCCTTCCATATTTCCGCTCCATCATTTTTCGACCGACCGCCTGAGAAACGAGGAAGGTTCCTTTTAAATTCACCGCTATGACGTCATCCCAGTCTTTTTCTGGCAGGTCCTC
Source organism: Candidatus Atribacteria bacterium (assembly GCA_026390275.1). Classification (GTDB taxonomy): domain Bacteria; phylum Atribacterota; class Atribacteria; order Atribacterales; family Atribacteraceae; genus JAPLGF01. The sequence continues at coordinate 5,987 of JAPLGF010000251.1, read as the reverse complement.
GGCACATCCCCGGCGAGTGATACCGGCACAGTTCACCAGGATGTCGATCTTTCCCCACTTCCTGATCACCTCCTGTACCATCATTTCTACACTTTCTTTCGAGGTGACATCAACCGGAAAGGCCAGGGTCTTCACCCCGTACTTCTCCAACTCCCGGGCCGATTTCTCGGCATTCTCCGCATCGATATCAGCGATAACGACCTGAGAGCCAAACAGCGCCAATCCTTCCGCCATGACTCTCCCCAAACCCTTCCCGGCACCGGTCACAATTGCCCCTTTTCCATCCAGTCGGAAGACTTCCTCTCTCTTCAGCATCTGACTCCTCCCCCTGTTTCTCCGTTCATTACCTCACTTCTATTTTGATGTGTTTCCACTCTAAGTATTCATCAAATCCGTAGTGCCCAAGTTCCAGGCCCATACCGCTTTCCTTCCATCCTGGATACGGGGCATACAGGCTGTCGGGACTGATGTTGTTGATGGCCACGTTTCCCCATTCCAAATTTTCCGCGACATAGGCGGCGGTCTTCATGTTCGAGGTATAAGCATACGCCACCAGTCCATAACGGACACTGTTCGCCCGGGCAATGGCTTCGTCGGGGGTGGAGAAGGAATCGATGGCCACGATGGGGCCAAACGGCTCATCCACCATGATCTTCATGTCGGCGGTGACCTCGGTCACCACGGTTGGCTCAAAGAAATACCCCTTTTTCAATTTTTCATCTCCGGATCGTTTTCCACCACAGAGGATCTTTCCTCCCCGGACGATAACATCCTGGACGAAATCCTCCATCCTCTGCAACCCGGCTGGGTTGACCAGGGGACCGACATCGGGTATGGGTTCGTCAAAAGCACCGCCCAACCGGAGTTTCCGGGTTTCATTGACAAACGCCGCCACATACTTTTCCCGGATACCCTCTTCCACAAAGATCCGATTGACAGAATTGCAGATTTGCCCTGCGTTCCGGAAAGATCGTTTCACTCCATCTTTCACCGCTTTGTTAAAGTCGGCATCAGCAAAAACCAGGAAGGGCGAATGACCACCCAACTCCAGAACCAGTCTCTTGACCGTCTGGGCGGAAGCTTTTATAAATTCTTTTCCCGTCTCGGTGGAACCAGTGAGCGCCACTAACTTCACCAGGGGATGGGAGAAAACTTCCTGGCTGAACAGGACATTGTCCCCACACACCACGTTGAGCACCCCGGCAGGTAAACCGGCTTCATTGCAGGCTCTCACAAACTCGATGGTGGAAACGGGGGTCTCCTTGGACGGCTTGACAATCACCGTGCATCCGGCCGCCAAAGCCGGTGCCACCTTCCAGGAAATGAGACTGACCGGGTAATTCCAGGCGGCAATCGCCACCACCACTCCCACCGGCTGGCGGATGGCAATGCTGCGGAGATTCACGGCATTGGTGGGTGGAACCTCTCCCAAAACATTGACCAACTTTAAAGAGGAGTCGGCTGCGATCCATTGCCATCTTCTTCGACCAGGTTTTAAAAGCGGAGTGAGCTCCTTCTACCGCCCGTTTCACCTGTTCCCGCGTGACCTTGGTGACGGTGGCAAAGGATTCCCCGCTGGAGGGGTTGATGACCGGGAAGGTCCCCTCTCCTTCCTCCCATTTTCCATTTATGAACGACTGGTAGTGACTCACCGTGAATCCTCCTCCTGATAGACAACCATGCCATTTTGAGGCTGATTTTCAGTAAAGCGCATAGGCACCCTGAAAAAGGGCGTGAAATTCCGTGAAAAGACGATATTGGCGGGCATACGCCTCTTCGGTTCCGGTATCAGGATGAAAAACCTCTTTCACCTGCAGCCATCTCTCTCCCACTTTCCGGACTTCTTCCCCGGTAGTGGCGGAACAGGCAAGCATGGCTGCCCCGATGATGCCCCCCTCCGATTCAATCAGGGTAAAGACCTTTTTCCGGTAGATATCCGCTTTGATCTGACACCACAATGCACTGCGGGCTCCGCCACCGATGACCGATATTTCCGCAATCCGGCCCTGATACAGACGTTCAATTTCATCCAGGCTCAATTTGAGGTCAAAGCAAACGCCTTCCAGCACTGCCCGGGCAAGATGTTCCTTCCGATGACCAGGAAGGAGACCAAAAAAGCTCCCCCGAGCCTGCGGAGACCCCAACAACCGTTCCCCCATCAAATAGGGAAAAAACAGCAGACCGTTTGCTCCCGCCGCCACCTTCCGGGCATCATCATCGACCGTGGCATAGGAAAGTTTCGTTCCATCTTCCCGCTGATAAAAGGTTTCCCGCAGCCATTTCAAGCTCCCCCCACCGCTGTCGAGGATGCCGAAGCTGATCCATCCGTCGATGGCATGATGGATGTTCATCAAATGTTCCGTGAGGAGTGGCTGGGGGGAGAACACCGAGACATCGGCGGCCGTACCGGTCACGTCGCAGGAACGTCCCTCCTGGAACATTCCGCCTCCCAGCAAAAGACACAGCATATCCCCGGCTCCACAAATCACCGAAATTTCCGGTTTTAATCCCAGGTTCCGGGCGACTTCTGGTTTCACCCGGCCGATGATAGTGGAGGAAGGAACGATATCCGGAAGTTTTTCCGGTTCTATACCAAACAACTGCAGGAGTTCAGTATCCCAGTTCCTGGTCTTCCAGGAAAAGAGAAAACTCCCGGAAGCTTCCGAAAAATCAGTAAAGAACGCTCCCGTGAATTGATAATTCAAATAGTCTTTCGCCGTCAGGAAAACCCGGGTTTTCCGGTATACATCTGGCAGCTGGTCTTTGATCCATTTGATTTTGGGTCCGGTCCAGCTGGGAATGAGGAGATTGGCGGTTTTTTCAATCTGGGACTTCCTGGGGATCTCTTTTTGCATGTTTTCACACACCCCGGCCGATCTCTTATCGCACCAGATGGGAACCTTTTCCATCAGAAGGTTCCCCTCCCCGTCCACCGGCACCACCGCATGCATCTGAGCACCGATACCAATGGCGGTGATCGCAAAATCGGGGTATTGGCTGGTGATAGCACGAATACAGTCACCCGAAAGGCTCCACCATTCCTCCGGTTTTTGTTCCGCCCAACCGGCAAAGGGCGAAAAAAAATCGGTGTTCTTCGCTCTTAAGGCAACAATGGATCCGTTCTGGTCAACGATCGCGGCCCGCACACTCTCGGTTCCGATATCTAAAACGAGGACCCCTTTCCCCGGAGTCATGCGGACCCCTCTTTTTTAATTGTCACCCAGACGTAGGAAAGGGGCAAATGATAGGGGTTCTCCGTCCGGTGAAATTTTCCAAAGGGAATGTACACCACATCTCCGCTTTCAGCCTCTAATTTTTCCCCGTCAATTTCCATGATCCCCTTGCCGGAAGTGATAAAATACACTTCTTCCATCGGGGCATGTTCATGTCCCCGGGTACTGCAGAGAGGATAAACCGTGGTGAACCCCACATTGATCTGTCCGGATTCGGTCTCATCACTCTGCAGGAGCATGATGGTATCACGAACGACCGAGCTCCCTACTTTTTCCAGGATGTCCGAAAAGGTGTTTTTTCCTTTCTCTGGTTCCACATCAAACAGATTTCTTCTCTTGATAGTGGCCAACGCCATTACCTCCTTATGTGACCGGCGGTCTCCCCTGCAGATACACCCGATACTCATATTTATCCGCCCGGATGATGGAAGCCACCAGCTCAAAAGGCGTCCCATCGTCCAGCGAGGTAATTCTCACCGTATGGAAGAGAGGGGTTTCTTCCGGAATCTGCAGGAGCTCCATCTCCAACGGCCCGCTGTTATAGGCCTCGATGGTTTCCACTGCTTTTTCCAGCCGTATTCCATATTCTTCCTCTAAAAGCTGGTAGAGTCCTTTCTCCCGGAGAGACTGGATTTTTTCCGGGAGATCCGGAATGATGCGAGACAAAAGGTAGTTGGTGATAAAGGCGACCGGTACCCCATCGGCAATCCGTTTCCGCTGAATGAGGAAGACCTTCTCTCCTTTTTTCGAATTGAGCGCTGCCGCTACCCGGGGGGGAGGAACAACCAATTCTACCGATAAACCCGCCGTCTCCAGGTGAATCCCCTTCTCCTGCATCGTCTCGGTAAAGGAAGTGATATAGTTCAGATTCTGGGCGGTTTTTGGTTCCTGAACAATGGTTCCCTTCCCCTGTTTTTTAAAAACCAGACCCTCCCGTTCCAGAAGCCCGATGGCATTTCTCACCGTGGTCCGGCTGGCTTTAAAAAGTTTTTCCAGCTCATCCTCGGTGGGCAAAAAATCCCCCACCTTATAGACTCCCCTACTAATCTCATCTTTTAAGTTGTTTCCAATCTTGATGTACAGCGGTGCTTGATCCCAGTTCACCACGAAAACCTCGTTTCGTCCCCAAACATCATGATGAATTTCACCAGTCGTTATTATCTTCCTGAAAAATGAATGTCTTGTCAAGACCTCCCCAAAAATAACAACCAACCGGCGTGATGATCTCTTCCCCTCTTATTTGACATTTGGGAAATATCCATTAGAATGGTAAAAAATGCCCCAGCAGTTCACCCGTCAGGTTTTATTGGTTGTATTGTTTTGAAGAAATACCGGAACATTTGATATAACCTTTCCCCTACCGGAGGCGAAAATATGAACTTCCCTGATCGTTTGGCAGCGTTCAATTTTATCGAAAACAAGAAAATTGTAGCGATCATCAGAGCGCGCGAGACCGGCTCTCTTTTGGAGGCGGTGAAAGCATTGAAAAAGGGAGGGATTGAATGCATCGAAGTGACCATGACCACCCCCGGAGCCCTGGAGACCCTGAAAGAAGTGCGCTCCCAGGTGGACGACGTGCTGTTTGGCGCCGGGACGGTCTTGGACTGTGAAACCGCCCGTTTGGCCATCCTGAGCGGAGCCCAGTTCATCGTGACCCCCTCTCTCAACTGCGACGTTATCAAAATGGCTCATCGCTACGATGTTCCCATCATCCCCGGAGCCTTCACCCCCACCGAAATCCTGACCGCCTGGGAATACGGCGCCGAATGCGTGAAAATTTTCCCCGCCTCCAGCCTGGGACCGGATTTCATCAAGTCTATGAAAGGACCTTTCCCCCAGATCAAGCTCTGCCCCACCGGCGGAATCAGCTTAGAAAACATGAAAGCCTTCTTAAAGGCCGGGGCCAGTTGCTTGGGGGTGGGAGGAAAGCTGGTGGATTCGAAACTGATCAAGGATAACAAGTGGAATGAGCTGACGGCCATCGCTAAAGAATATGTGAATGCCGTGACAAGTAAGGAGTGATGTAGGCCAAAAGCCGGCCGTACTGATCTTTTTGTTGGACATCGAATTCCAGCTTGACCCGCTTTTTCTCGACCATCTTCTTGTTGGCTTGATACGCTTCCTGGGCAAGAAACTGCACCGGCTTCTTGGGGTGATGGAGTTCCGGAGTATCCATCCCAATGTAACGGACCTTTTCCCCGGTATTGAGCTCCACCGTGTCCCCATCCACCACTCGTACCACCACCTTTTGATCCGTTCCCCGGTCATAAAAATTGTACATCAGAATGACCAGGAGAACGGCCAGGAGATAGGTCCAGGAATACCTTGGTCCTCTCCTCACTTACACCACCCGGTAAAGAGGCTCTTCACCCCGGAGAACCCGAATGATGTTTTCGGCGGCAATACTCCCCATTTTGCGGTTGGCTTCCACGGTATGGGAGGAGATATGAGGAGTGGCGATGACATTGGAAAGAGCCAAGAGCGGGTTCTCAAACGGAGGTTCATGGGTGAACACATCCACCCCGGCCCCGGCAATGGTTCCCTCTTTTAAGGCCCGATACAGATCTTTCTCGTTGATCAGTTCTCCCCGGGAGGTATTGATGAGGCAGGCGCTCTTCTTCATCAGGGAGAGGAGCGTTTCGTTCACCATCTCCCGGGTTTCCGCCGTCAAGGGAGCATGGAGCGAGACATAATCGGACCGGCGGAACAGCTCCGGGATGTCCACCCGTTGCCCCTCCCCGGTTCCTTCCGGTA
>JAPLGF010000218.1 GCA_026390275.1 Candidatus Atribacteria bacterium | reverse complement strand
TGTTGCTGCTGCGCCAGCTACGGTAAAGAAGTTAGCTGCCACACCAGTTAAGGTAAATCCTACTTTTGGCGTGAGGGTAATGGTGGCGGTGTAGACTGTGGCACCACCAAATGTTGCATGTGCAGGAGTCCATGCTACGGTTCCGGTATATTGATCTGTTGCTGTAATTGTTGCTACTGGAGTTGCGTTCTTTACCGGTACGGTTACTCCAGCGATGGCGGCGATGGTGATTACGGCTGGTTCTGGTGCTATTACTGGTGCTGCTGCTGGAACGGTTGGATGTGGCGCAGGTGCTGATATTGGCGCAGGGGGGTGAAGGAAATCCTCTACCGCCTGCTGGACAACTGCTGATACAGCCGGGTCTCCACCGGCTTCCAGCACACCATACACGGAGTTTAGCACCTCAGCGAAGTTCGGATCAGCTACAATATCGGCTAAATTAATATCAGCTGGATCATCCGGATAATCTTCCGCAGCCAGCATCGCCTGAACGATCAGGGCGACGGCAGTGGTAGTATAATCAGCGGTCCCCAGGTCATACTCTTTTCCTACTTCTACTTGAGGAGTGATCTGCTGTATTTTTACTCCATCCTTTACTGCCTGAAGAAGATAGGGACCACCGGCCGGGACCAAGACCTGGTAGTTGCCATTAGCGTCGGTGGTGGCAGTGGCAAGGATAGCGCCGGTAAGCGGGTCAATGATGTTGATTGTGGCATCAGGTAGGGCTTGACCGGTCAGATCTTTGGCCTTTATTGACCCTTCCGGTACCATCACTCGTCCTTTGAGTATACCCTCGGTGACGGGAGGCCTTGGTAAACAAGAGGTGAACAGGAAAAACCCCAGGAGAGAGAGAGAGAAATAAGATTTCTTTTCTTAAACATTTTTTTCTTTTACCTCCCAAATTTTAAATAATGGCACATCTATCCAAAATAGCTTTTTTCTCATGGTAAGGGGAGTACCAATCGGGTAAATTGGTGAGTGGGTCTTAACAAAAACACCCGAAAGGTGGTCTCCCCTATGAATAATTGTAACAGCATTTTTGGCCAGATTCTACAGGTTCTACAACTATTCAACCGGTATGAATTCAAAAGAATGGTCAGAGAAACCAAGTCTGAAAAAGGAACCAAAGGCTTTAGTTCCGGGATCAATTCGTTGCCATGTTCTTCTGCCTCGGGTGAATGGTGAATGATGAATTATGAATGTCAACTTACTCCCTGCCCTATATAATTCAAAAATTCTTAAAAGTACTTCCAATTCCACAATTCCACAATTCCACATTTTCACGCGACTCACGGTCCTTGCCAATTCAACATTTATTAAAGGAGGAGATTGCCACGTCGCTCCGCTCCTCGCAATGACAGACGGGAGGAGTGGGAAGTGAATTATGAATGATGAATGATGGGGAATTGGGGGACTGGTAAGGACCGGGAGGAGTGAGAAGTGAATTATGAATTACGAATTACGAATGATGGGGCCAGGAACCGGTGTGGTGGTCTTTTCTGAAAAAAGGCGGTCACCAAAGACCGAAACACAATTCTGGTAGATTCTTTCCCGTAGGGCTTCCCGAGAAAGAGAAAAAAGTGACGCCACCCGTTCCGCAGTATAGATCAGGAAAGAGGGCTCATTTCGCTTTCCCCGCTTCGCCTGGGGAGCAAGATAGGGCGCATCGGTTTCAAGAAGCAATTTTTCCAGGGGTATAAGGGGGATGATTTTTCGGAGTCTTTCTGCCTTGGGAAAAGTCATGATACCCCCAAGGGAGAAAGAGTAATCTTTTTGAATCGCCCGGCGTAATGTCTCTTCATCACCGGCAAAACAATGCCAGATCAGCGGGACATTTCGAACCGATTCCCGACAAATCTTGAGCAGATCGTCGTCCGATGAACGAGAATGGACGATCACCGGAAGGTGGTAGTGTTCGGCTAACTCAATTTGTAGCCGGAGAGCTTTTTTCTGGTTCTCCCAATAGGTGGTATCCCAGTAATAATCAAGCCCGACTTCTCCCACCGCCACCACCCGGGGAGAGGCAAAAAGTGATTCCATCTGGGAAAAATCAGGAAGGGAACCGGTAATGTCCTGGGGATGAACCCCTATCGCAGCATAAACCGATGGGAAACGAGCCGCCAGCTCGACCGATCGGAAACAGGATTCGATACCGGTGGAGGCATTGATGATTCGTCTGATCCCTGCTTCCTGGGCTCGAGCGACCACCTCCGGTAAATCGTCCCGGAATTCATCCCCATCCAGATGGGCATGAACATCGATCCAGAAGCTCACCGAACTTTACTACCGGAAGCGATGTCACGATCCAAGGTGAGAAAGCTGACTCCTCCCTGCCCATCATCGGCAGCGAGCAACATCCCCTGGGATTTCACTCCCCGGATATTCGCCGGTTTGAGATTGGTCAGGACCACGATCTTCTTCCCCACCATTTCCTCCGGGGTATAAAACGACGCCAGACCCGCTATCAGGGTCCGTTCCTCATCACCCAGATTCACTCGTAAAACCAGCAGTTTACTGGTCCCTTCCAGTCTTTCGACCGCGATGATTTCTCCCACCCGCAAATCAATTTTTTGGAAATCTTCCAGATTTATTTCCGGGAGCGACATCTCCCATCCTCCTCTCTCATCAGTGAATGGTACGATTCACGACTCATGGTCTTTTCCGGGGTGTCTTTCCCAACTCCCCTTCGGTGAAAATGTTGAGTTGTTGAGTTGGAAGTACTTTTAAGAATTTTTGAATTATATAGGGCAGGGAGTAAGTTGGCATAGTTTCAGTGATCAGAAATATTCCCCCACCCAATTTTTAATTCGTAATTCGTAATTCATAATTCACTTCTCCCGGTCTTTCCCAATTCCACAATTCCACAATTCCACAATTCCACATTTTTACCCAACTCACGGTCTTTTCAGGATAGAAAAAAGGATGAGATTGCCACGTCGCAAAAGACGCTCCTCGCAATGACAGAATGGTGATGAGATCCTCGCGCCCTCAAAAGGCGAGGGCTCAGGATGACAGCATAAACAACTCAACAACTCCCCAACTCAACATTCCTTAAGGACTCACGATTCACGACTCATGGTCTTTTCCGGGGTGTCTTTCCACAATTCCACAATTCCACAATTCCACAATTCCACAATTCCACATTTTTACCCAATTCCCCATTCTTTCAGACAATCCGGGGGAAGAGGGGCTCTGCTTTCTGAGGTTCAAATATCTCTGGTCCCTTCTCCCAGCTCAGATCATCCGGTATTATGGAATCGACCAATGGCTTTTTCATCCCCAGCATCTCCCAGAGCCGGAGAGCAGTAGCCGGGATAAAGGGATAGACCAATAAGGCCATCACCCGCGAACAATCCAGTAATCGATACATCACCCGCAGGAGCTCATCTTTTTGTTCGGGATCCTTACTGAGGACCCAGGGAGTTTTTCGTTCGATATAACGATTGGCGAAATGGGCGATCTTCCAGATGCTCTCCAGGGTCT
>JAPLGF010000342.1 GCA_026390275.1 Candidatus Atribacteria bacterium | reverse complement strand
AAAGGTCTTGAAATGTCATTTATTATTTTTTGTTCTCTTTCGATATCACCTTGCTGACTGTGGTGTAGTGAATGTTCAGGTGAGTGGCGATCTCTTTGAGGGTATACCCGTATTCCAGGGAAGCAGCCCGAATGTTCTGGTCTCTCTGCTGCTTTGTCTTTATTCCCTGGAATAAACTGGATAGAGTCGGTCGTCCTACCAGGCGCTGAGATCCTGGTATTTCCTGGATCTCTTTCTGGTTTACCAAGTGGTCTTTGAAGGTCTCGACAAAACCTTCTTTCCCCAGTAACACCTGTCCTTGCAGGTTCTCCCAGGGTGATGCCCGACCCAGGCCCTCTTCGACAAATGCCTGATAGTTCTTCTGGGCGGTTGGTCGCTCGTCACTGAAGAAACTGAGGATCCAGTCCACTGAAAGGTAGGATGGTACCGGCTCTAACCCCACCGTAAACCGGTAGCTATTCCATGGCCATTGTTCCACTGATTCCACCATCTTCGCTCGAACCGGATTGAGAACCACATAGCGGCACAGCTCGAGGAGGTAGGAATCTTTTTCGACCAGAATCGCTTTGAAACGGCCTGGCAAGAGGTGTCCGGTGGTGGTGTGCTTTCGGTGGTAGGTTTGGGTATACCTACCATTCAGTTGGCGCATGCCCAAGGAGAGATTGGCATCCGGGGTTTCGATCAGAAGGTGATAGTGATTGTCCATAAGACAATAAGCGTGACAGAGCCAGTGGTATCGTTTGACGACCAATCCCAAAATATGGAGAAAATTCTGCCGGTCCTGATGGTCAGCGAAAATCGGGTTCCGCGCATTCCCGCGGGAGGTTATATGATAGACGGCAAAGGGGTATTCGATTCGCAATGGTCTAGCCATAAAAATAATAATAGAAGAAGATAACTTATATATCAAGACCTGAACATCCCACCTGCTTCTCGATTCTCTCTTCTATCTATGGTCTATCGTCTTGCTCTCTCAGCTGAAAATTCCTGGCAAAAGTTGGATGGAGTGAAATTGCTTTCTTTAGTGAATGAAGCTGTCAAATTTGTCAATGGAGTGCAGAAAGATGAAGACGCCGCCTGATTCTTTCCTAAACACAACATTTGACAATAGCTCCAGAAGAACTGGATGGAGGGTACCTCCTGAAAACCGACCACACCGACCTCTCCGGGGAGGAGATCTGGAGAATGTACACCCTCCTTAACTTGGTGCCAGGCACCGATAACTTGATAACTTGAGAGATAACTTGATAACTTGGCCCATCTTGGTCCGGAGTGCTGTACTGGTACGATAGCAAGATCAATAATGACATCCGGGAGGGACTCAATAGCCTGGTTCAGGCAACCAGGGCAAAGGCTCACGATTACAGAACCTTCCAGAACCTTAAGACCATCATCTACCTGCTTACCAGAAAGCTGGACTATGGACTATACTAAAGGAGGATTACCCACTTGAAATGAGGAGGAACCGGCATTATGATATGGATGGCAGCGATTGAGATACCAAGTTGGTAACGGACAGTGCCATAAGGATACAGGGTTGAAATACTGTGGCACCGTTGGGAACTCAGGTGGCAAACGGAGAAAACAAACATCAAAATATATCTATCGTCGGGTGAAACTGGCCTTCTCACCTCAAACGCGGCCGAAGTGATTAAGCCAAAGGGATTCTGGCGCATGCTGTGATACGTCTGTAGCTGAAAATATCTGGCCTGGCCGGACGTCCGGAACAGTGTGGGCGGAGGGAACTTATGAACACAAAAACCTGGAAGCGTGCAACCGCCTTAGGGGCGGGAATTGTCATAATAACTATCTGTCTGGTTGCCACCGGATACTGCAGCAATCTGAGCTCAGAGCCCTTCGTGGAGAAAAATGTTGCCGTTATGATGCGTGACGGTGTGATTCTGAGAGCTGATGTCCGGCGGCCAGCAAAGACAGGGAAATATCCGGTACTCATTTTCCGGACGCCTTACGGCAAGAGCGAAGGAGATCCGGACAACGAAAAGACTTTCAACGAGGCGGTGAAACGTGGCTATGCAATGGTCATTCAGGACGTGCGCGGCCGCTTTGAATCCGAAGGGGAGTTTGTCGCTTATCGGAACGAGGGTAAGGACGGCTACGACACCATCGAGTGGGCGGCTCAGCAGCCCTGGTCCGATGGCAGAGTTGGAACCTTCGGGCTTTCCTATCCTGGCGCGGTACAGTGGCTTGCCGCCGTGGAGAATCCCCCTCACCTGAAGGCCATGGTCCCGGCAATGTGCTTTTCATCGATGGATCAGTTCATTTACTTCGGTGGCGTATTTGAAGCGGCCTGGGCGAACTGAAGACAGTTCTCCTTATTACTACCATTGGCTCGAACACCAGCCCTACGATCCTTGGTGGGATTGGAGCAATCTGCACAAAAAGTATTCCCAGGTGAAGGCCGCCGTCCTCAATTTGTCGGGCTGGTATGACGAGCCGTATGGATCGGAAGGCGCCATAACAAATTATCTCGGTCTTTTGCAATCCCGACTCGGTACGAATGACCCCCGGACCAAGCTTATTATTGGCCCGTGGATTCACGGTGTTGACGCCACCGGTTCAACCAGTTCGGGCGACCGGGAGTTCGGCGAAACGGCGAAGATCAATTATCACAACGTCGTTCTCGACTGGCTGGATTACCAGGTCAGGGGCATCGACAACGGCGTATCCTCCTGGAAGCCAGTCAAGATTTACAACATGGGTAAAAACGAGTGGATCGAATCAGAGATCTGGCCTCTCCGGGATACCAGCCCGACTAACTTTTACCTGGGATCCGAGTGGCTGACCGGAACCGGAATTGGAAAGATTCGACTCCCTCCCACCGATGAGATAGGCTCGATCTCCTTTGTGGCCGACCCTGCAAACCCGGTCAGGGACAAGTTCGGGACAAACTTCGGAGCTTTTGACCTGAAAGGCCTTACCAGCAGACCAGATGTGCTGACTTTCGACACCAAGCCTTTTCAAGCAGACCTGGTGGCAGTGGGACACGTCAAGGCGGAGATCTACGCATCGAGCGACTCACCCGATTTCGATCTCTACGTCAAACTTCTGGATGTTGCCCCTGACGGCACCGCCTTCAATATCGAAAGTGCCGGGCATGAGGTACTGCGCGCCAGCTACCGCGACCAGACGTTTGAACGCAAATTGCTGAAACCTGGTGAGGTTGTCCAACTGAATTACAACAACATGCTAACCGGAAACACCTTCAAAAAGGGTCATCGCCTGCGTGTCTGCATCATGGCTTCCTGGTTCCCCACCTACGCCCGTAATCTCCAGACCGGCTTGCTGGAAAGCACAAGTGCGGAAATGCGCCGGGCGACAATCACTATACACTGGGGACCAAACTATCCGACCAGGCTCCTGCTTCCGGTCATTCCGTCTGACCCGTTTTAAGCAAAAACGAAACTTTGGGGAGAATTGAGGACAGCCACTGATTATTCTTGACAGCCGGGGAAAGGAACATTATTAAGCCTTCTCTTGTGACGCGCTTAGCCCGTTAGTGGTCCCCCATCAGCCCCATCACGTCGATAGCGGCGGTAAGAACCATAGAGCCCAACCCGGGTGCGGCCTGGCATCATCAGGGATGCCTGGGACTCCCCCTGGTTCGGCGCCGCCTATCATGCCGGCACGGCGGACCAGGATCGGATTGTCGAATTTGATGGTATGCTTCGGGAACCGATCGGGGACTGGAAGTCACTTTTTAAAACTCCGTTCGTTGCGACTCTTTCGTCAATCGACCTTGGGGGATGAGGGATTCGTCAATGATCTGGAGAAACGGTCTCAATTAAGACTGGCAAGGGGGAAAGCCAGCAGACCTGTCAAGGAAGGGAAAAGAAACATAAAATGAGTGGCTGTCCCCAATTAAATCCCAAAGCAATGTCTTATCTCGCCTATTCGGCTTTTTCGGTGTGCTTTTCGAAGAAAGCGACCGTCTCGCTCTTAGAGATCTCCCCTGCTGCAACCCCGAGGCACAGACCTTTCAGCTCCTCATTTGAGACCTTGAGCCGCATTCCGTTGATGTTGAGAAATATCTCGGCAGCCACTACGGCCGTACGTTTGTTCCCGTCAAAGAACGGGTGGTTCTTGCAGATATGAAAGAGGTACGCTGCGGCCATAGCGGGCAGGCTCTCGTGAAGGAATTCCCCAGCGAAACCAGCACCTGGCATCGCTACAGCACTTTCCAACATGCCCTGGTTAGCGACCCCCGGCATCCCGCCAAACTCCTTGATCATTCGAGCGTGAATCGACAGGATGTTTTCGGTAGAAAGGAGTATAGGTTCCAGACTCACAAGTCGGCTAGTTCTTTGAGCATCTCCCTCCGCTCGCCTACCACCCGGTCCAACTGCCGTTCCAGTTTCTGGGAGTCTACCCGGCGAGGGTTTACCGGGGTGATTATTATGGAGCCGTTACATACCGTCACCTGGACTTCTTTCCCCTCTTCCAACCCGACCATTTCCATGATGGGCAGGTCCAGAATCAGGGCGTTGCTGTTTCCTACTTTCTGCAGCCTTTTCACCATAGATATCAACTCCTACTGTGTTATAACAATATTATAACTATTCTCAATCTCAAGTCAATTTCGAACAGGAGTGCTTGATATCCGGCCTTGAAAGGATTTGACTTTGCACATATTGCATGGTAGCTCGAGCTAAGGGGCGCGCCCGGTGCTGCGAGCCTTAGCTGTGGTAATTTCAAAGACGCAGAAGGGGAAACAATGATCTATCGGCATATCAAACACAGCCAGTTATTGAAGCATTTAACGATGTTTCCATCTACCGCTTTGTCAAAGATAGGATTTTGATTCCATATCTCATACAGTTAACAAGGTATAATCAGTATTTCTTTATTAGCAAATAAATCAGGAGGTATACTGATGGGAAAGCTTAATGGGAAGGTGTCAATCATCACCGGCGATTCAAGCGGTATCGGCGAAGCTGCGGTACGGTTTTTTGTCTTGGAAGGATGCAGGGTTGTCATCGCAGACAGAAGCGTGGAAGCAGGAGAACGCCTTGCGGCAGAACTGGGGAGTGCTGCTTTGTATCAACGTACCGATGTCACAATAGAGGATGACGTCAGGGCGGTGGTGGATCACACTGTTACATCCTTCGGTCGCCTTGATTGCATGTTCAATAACGCGGGAATCTCGGGACAGCTAAAGCCCATTGAAGAAGTGACGGAAAATTTTTGGCTCTTCAGAACTCGCTCATATTCAGAAAGAATTCTGGTATCAGCATTGATGATCAACTCACCATTCAATACCAGGTTTAAAACTTTCGCCGGATTCCCAAAGGGATTAATAATACCTGCAACCAGGACGTTGGTGTCGAGTACGATGTGGTCAAACTTTTGTTCGTATTTTCTTAATTTCACGATCTATGTCGTCCTCGGTAAGTTTATCAAAGCCTTGCTGGACTGAGTATGACCTGAGTTTTTCCAGGGCTACTTTCGCCCGAGACCTCCTCATGATTTTTAACTGTTCTTCAATATCATTTTCGGCACCGACAACAATGGCCATGGGTTTCCCATTCACGGTAATAACCACTTCCTCATTCTCTATGAACTTCCACAACTGGGCTGGATTATTCCTTAATTCCTTACTTGAGACAAATTTCAC
>JAPLGF010000280.1 GCA_026390275.1 Candidatus Atribacteria bacterium | reverse complement strand
CAACCGCTATTTTCATAAGCGCCACCTATTTTTGCTCTTTTTTCTTCTCCATACCCACAACCAGTTTTCCATTGTAATACCCGCATTCCGGGCACATCCGGTGAGGAAGCCTGAAGGCGTGACAATGTGAGCATTCGATGAGCTGCGGGACACGGACCACCCAGAGGGTACGCCTTTTATCCCGATTGCACCGGGACGTTTTATTCGTCAAATTTGCCATGGATTCGATTCCTCCCTTTTCTCCAACTGATCAGGCGAGTTGAAGTGACTCGTCATAAATCATGGTAAACTGCCCCGAACCGTAAAAATTCAGTCTGGTATCGAATTGTAGCATAGTATAAAATACTTTTTCTGAGAATGCAAACAAACTCCTACCCGGAAAATCCAGTGAATGGTGAACTGCGAATTGTAAATTGTAAACGGTTAAAGAGTTTCCCTCCGAGGAGGATGCCTTCCCAGCTCAACATCTCAAGAACTCAACATCATTTTCAGGGTAGTATAACGTTCTTAAGCACAGCCAGTCGCGGGTCAATATCCTCCGTCTGACACCCGCAGGGGCCCTGATTCAGGTTCTTCCCGCATTTCAGACACAACCCCAGGCAGGACTCCCGGCAGAGTGGCTTCATGGGAAAATTAGCCAGGAGCGATTCCCGGATTTCCGCATCGATGTTGATATAGGCATCTTCTTCATGATAGTACTGAACTTCATCGGCATCCCGTGCTTCTGCTTCAAAATCGGAAGGACGACTGATTCGATCCAGGTTTCGTGACTCAAGATGGAAGGGAATTTGGAGCTCATGAATCGATGGTTCCAGACAGCAGGAGCAGTTGAGAACCAGAGTTGTCTCCACAATCCCTTCCACCAGTATCTCAGAACCACAGTTTGTGACTGTGGCATCAACCCTGACCGGTCGGGCAAAAAGAATCTTTTCACCTCCAAAGATCATGGGAGCACGGGTCTCTTCCATAACCTCATGCGTACTCCGTCCCATTTCCCGCTTGATATCGCCAATGAAGACCCGCATGAAGCATTCACCCCCTTCTTGAAAAGCAGTGATCAGTAAACAGGCAACCATGCCAGCTCCTGGCACAACTATTCCCTCACTCCTTACTGATTACTCATCACTTGTCACTCATTCCCCCTCAATGCGTCAGTCGATAGGTGTCGATGGCAATCATCAACTCCTCGTTGGTGGGAATCACCATAACTTTCACCTTCGAATGGTCGGAATTGATGAAGGCTTCTTTTCTCCGCACGGTGTTTCTTTCGGGATCGATGATGATTCCGATTGGTTCCAGGCCCTGGCAGATATTGCGACGGATCAGAGAGGAGTTCTCGCCAATACCGGCAGTGAAGACGATACCATCCAGCTCCCCGAGGATAGCATAATAGGCTCCGATGTACTTTTTTGCCCGGTAGGCAATGATATCGAGGGCGAGCTGGGCTCGATGGTTCGTGGGTGCCGCCTCTTCAATGTCACGGGTGTCACTCGACATCCCCGAGATACCGATGACACCACTCTTCTTTTGGAGAACCTGATCCATTTCTTTCAAAGAAAAACCCTCCTTATCCATCAGATAGAGAAGGATGTAAGGATCCACATCCCCGCAACGGGTTCCCATCACCAGACCTTCCAGGGGAGTGAATCCCATCGAGGTATCGACGGATTTCCCATTCCTGACCGCGGTAAAACTCACTCCCCCACCCATGTGACAGGTGATGAGGTTGAGTTCCGAGGGTTTCTTTCCCATCATCCTGGCCGCCCGTTCCGCGACATAACGGTGAGACGTCCCATGGAACCCATAGCGGCGGATACCGTATTTTTCATAATATTCATAGGGAAGAGCGTAAATATAGGCGTATTCCGGGATCGTTCCGTGAAAAGCGGTATCGAAAACCGCCACCTCGGGTGCCTGGGGCATGAGGGCCTGGCAGGCTTCGATCCCTAAAATATTAGGGGGGTTGTTGAGGGGAGCGAGTTCAGCACAGGCTCGGATGGTATTGAGGACGTCTTCATTGATGACCATTGAATCGGTAAATCTTTCCCCTCCGTGCACCACCCGATGTCCCACCGCATCAATTTCCGAAGTATGGGTGAGAACACCGATCTCTGGATCAGTCAGCACTTCAATCACCCATTTCAGGGCAACCCGGTGATCGGATACGTCCCTTTCCCGGGCGTAGGATTGGCTATCGGTTTTGTACTCTAAGCGTGCGCCTGAAATACCAATCCGCTCGACTAAACCTTTGGCAATCACTTTATTGTCTGTTTCACCATCCATCCGAAGCAACTCATATTTGACCGTGGAACTCCCACAGTTAACGACTAAAATATTCAATTCGAATCATCCCTTCTTCGTGAATATCTTTCGTTCTTCTGTACTGTATACTACCCCAGGGGGGATTTCTTTCCCTTCAAAAAATCAGCCGGCAGGATCAGACTGAAATGGTAAAAAGAATGAAGAGACCACCATCTCAGCAAACCATTTTACATCAAAAAAAGGGTGATTTTTCATTTCTTTGCTGGTACCAGGAATAGGCATGGTGGTTTACTTTTGGGTCTGTAAGACGGTAACCGCAATCTGATCAACGATGTCTTCCGCCTTGCAACCACGAGAGAGATCATTCACTGGTTTCGCCAAACCCTGAAGAATCGGTCCAATGGCAGTTCCTTTGGCCAACCGTTCGGTCAGTTTATAACAGATATTCCCGGCATTGAGATCCGGAAAGATGAGAACATTGGCTTTACCGGCTACCGGACTTCCAGGCGCTTTTTTGGCAGCAACCGCAGGAACGATAGCGGCGTCTCCCTGCAACTCCCCATCCACCAAAAGGTCCGGTTTGAGTGATTTCACCATCCGGGTGGCTTCGATCACTTTATCCACCAGCTCATGGTGTGCACTTCCCTTCGTTGAGAAGGAGAGCATCGCCACGATCGGAGTCACCCCGACCAGGAGTTCCATGGTTCGGGCGGTTGTAATGGCGATGTGGGCGAGTTCCTCGGCATTGGGATTGGGGTTGAAGCCAGAGTCGGCATAGATGAAGACTCCATTGGCACCATACGAACAATTGGGAACCACCATCAAGAAACAACTGGAAGCGAGCTTGATACCAGGAGCAGTTTTAATGATCTGAAGGGCAGGCCGAATGACATCCGGGCTGGAAAGTGAGGCACCGGAAACCACTCCATCAATCCGCTGATGATAAAGCATCATGCAGACATAGTACATGGTGTTGTTCAGCCACTTTTCCGCTTGTTCCCGGGTCAGACCCTTGGCTTTCCGGAGTTCGTATAAGGAATTGATGTATTCCTGGCGATGGCTGTCGTGCAGGTGATCGACAATTCCCACCACGGAGAGGTCAATGTTATTTTCTGTAGCTTTTTTTTCGATTTCCTCCGGATCGCCTACCACAAGAATGGAAGCGATCTTTTCGTGGGTGGCAATTTCGGCTGCTTTCAGTACCCGTTCATCACCGTATTCCGGTAACGCCACGGTTTTGCCTAATACCTTAGCTTTCGTACGGATTTCCTGGAGAACATCCATCATCTATCTGACTCCCTTCTTTTCCCACCCCTGGTTCGTCCCAGGATAGAGGAACATTTTTTCACCTCAACACGCCCTGTCCAAGTCAATCAGTTTATCATATAAACAATCCAGCATTCACGAAATGGTTTGAAACTTTTCCCGCAGTCTCCGTTCCACGATCTCGGGGACGAGGCAACGAACGGATCCGCCGAAACGGGCAATTTCTTTCACTACCGTAGAATTCAAGTAAGAAAACTCAGTACTGGTGGGAAGGAAGAAGGTTTCCACTTCCGGGGACATTTTGCGGTTCGTGATGGCAATCTGGGTTTCATACTCGTAGTCGGAAATGGCCCGCAGACCACGCAAAATGACCCGGCATTTTTTCTGACGGGCAAAGCGTACCAGGAGACCATTAAACACCTCCACGGTAACATTGGAGATCCCCTTCACCACTTCCCGGAGCATGGCCTCTCGTTCATCAACGGTGAAGAGATACTCTTTCTTCTGAGGATTTTCCAGGATACCAACGATCAAGGTATCGAAGATTTGACTGGCTCGGGAAATAATATCAAGATGCCCGTTCGTTACCGGGTCAAAACTCCCAGGGTAGATTGCGGTGAGCACCGTCTCTATCCTCTCTTCTGAAAAGTATTCACTCCGACGGGCTGGAATGGAGATATCCAAAGACCAGCACACTCCGACCATACGTCCGTACCATGGTGGAACGGAAAAAAGGAACATCGGTCAAAGGGTCATTCTCCGTTGGGTAACGGAGAATGACCAGGGGACCACCCAGCATGTCAAGAGAATTATACAACTTTTGGAGAACAGAGACCTGATTCAGCCGAAAATGAGGATCGGCAAAGAGAAGATGTGGTTTCTCCACCAGCTCCGGGAACTTCCGAAGCCGGAGAAAGTCCGCCGTGATGACCTGGGCTACTGCTTCATATCCGCAGAGAGCAATGTTCCTCTTCAGAATGGCACTGATCCGCGGCTCCCGTTCCATAAAAATCGCCCGGACCGCTCCCCGGCTGAGTGCTTCCAGACCGATGGAACCGCTCCCAGCAAAAAGGTCCATCACCACACTTCCAGGAATGACGTCTTTTAAAAGTTCAAAAAGGGCCTTTCGTAAAAATCCCTGCATCGGTCGGGTGGTGAAACCCGGAGGAGCCACTATCTTTCTCCCTCGCACCTCGCCGCCAGTGATGTGGAGATACCCCATGACTATCACGACCTTAGAAAAGAAGTAAATTGTGTACTGTAAATAATTTAAAAATTTTGAGGGTTCATGATTCGATTCTGGTTTAATATTTACTCATATCACTCTGAAGGATGATTACGATCCAGTCGTCGTTCGATCTCCTTCTGGAGCCAGCAATGCTCTTCCCTGGTGAGTTCTGGATCCGTACGAAGGATATACTCTGCTTCCTGGTAGGCTTTTTCCAGGATAGGCCAGTCCTGTAAAGGATCCGCCAGACGGAATTCCGGGATACCGTGTTGCCGGAGACCAAAAAATTCTCCTGGCCCCCGGAGTTTGAGGTCTTCTTCCGCGATGCGGAAACCATCCTGGGAAGAGACCATGATCTCCATGCGTTTTCGGGCCACTTCCGCAAAAGTTCGGGCGAGGAGAATACAGAGATCCACCCGCTCTCCGCGCCCGATGCGACCACGGAGCTGGTGGAGCTGGGCCAGACCGAAACGTTCGGCGTTTTCGATCACCATCACCCTGGCGTTTACCACATCGATTCCAACTTCAATCACCGATGTCGCCACCAGTACCTGGATATCCCCCCGGGAAAACTGTTCCATGATGGCCTCTTTCTCCGCCGGAGAAAGCTGTCCATGGATCATCTCCACCCGGAAATCGGTCATCCATTTTGTCCGCAGGAGCTCACAGATCTCTTGAACGGTACTGAGTTCCTGCTCGTTCTCTTCGATGGCCGGACAGACCACGAACCCCTGCCCCCCTTTCTCCAGGACAGCGCGGACCCGGTTATAAGCCTTATACTGCTCTTTCTCCGAAAAACAGAGGGTTTCCACTGGTTTTCTCCCGGCTGGTTTCTGATCCACGATAGAAACGTCCAGATCTCCATAGAGGGTGAGGGCCAGGGTACGCGGGATGGGAGTTGCCGTCATGACCAGCATATGTGGGAAGGTGCCTTTTTCCCGGAGACGCGCCCGCTGCATCACCCCGAAGCGGTGCTGTTCATCCACGATCACCAGACCGAGATTCCGAAACTGGACCCCCTCTTCCAGCAGGGCATGCGTTCCGATGGCAAGTTGAACGTTCCCTTTCTCAATGTCTTCGAGCAGAGCTTTTTTCTTGCGACTCATTCCTCCGGTGAGACAACCCACCGTTACTCCCAGCTGAGCGAGCGGTTCCTCCCAACGCCGGAAATGCTGACTGGCCAGGATCTCGGTGGGAACCATAAAAGCCACCTGACCACCGGAATCAATCACCTGCAATGCACCAAGAAGAGCGAGAATTGTTTTCCCGGAACCAACATCTCCCTGGATGAGACGATTCATCGGAATAGCTCTGGTGAGATCTCCGACAATGTCCCGAAAAACCCTTTCCTGGGCAGCGGTGAGTTGAAAAGGAAGCATCGGAAGAAAAGTTTGTACCAGGTGAGAATCCGGTGAAACCGGTATTCCCTTCATCTTCGCCAATTCCCGGCGCCTGGTTTTCACCTGCAGGGCAAAAAGAAGAAATTCCTCAAAAATCAACGAAAAATGAGCCCGAGAGCGTCGATTTAAAAGATCAGAAACTACCGAGCGTTGTGGTTGGTGGAGTTCCCGGATCGATTCTGTCCGGGGGCAAAGACCATGCTTTTGTCGCAAGGTCTCCGGTAGAATCTCCGGAACCTGAGAAAGGTTTTCATCCAAAACGGTGGAAATAAGCTGGCGGATTTTTTTCTGAGTCAGACCTTCGGTGAGACCATAGATGGGAAAGATTCGCTCCGGGGAAACGGGTTTCTCCATGCCCTGGATGGTATAGTCAAAACGACTGGTTTGAAGCGCTCCGTAAGACCGGGTGAACCAGCCAGTAAGAGCGACGGGGGTCCCGGGAGGGAGTGTTCGGGCTAAAAAATCCCGATGGAAACAAACCAGAGTCACCGAACCGGTATCATCGGCAACCACGATTTTCAAGAGTCTCCCCTTCCGGGTCAGGGTGTATTGATGAGACACCACTTTTCCCTGAACCGTCTCCAGAGCCTGACCGCGCAGACGGGAAATGGGTATCCTATCTCCCCGATCCTGATAACTGCGGGGAAAATACCACAACACCTCCTCCCGGGTACTGAGCAGGAGCCGTTCCAGTTTCTTTTCGATGGCGGGACCGACTCCCTTGATCGTCCGTACCGGCAACAGTAAGTTTTCCGATGATATCGGAGTCGGGGGAGCGAATATTTCTTCTTTCTTTTCCGGGACCAGGATTCCTTTTTCACGAGGGAGGAAAAGCCTTTCTAAAGAAAATAAGAGTCCTTTTTTCTCACCCTCAGTCAGCGATTCATAATCATTCAGATGTTTCAGACTCTCTTTGGGAAGAACGAAATCGTTCTCGGCAAGCCAGTCTTTCAAAAAAGAATGGAACCCACCAATGACCGATTTATTGTCCAGTCTTTTCTTTTCCAGTTGCAAAATTTTTTCCACGATGTTCTTTTCCATTTTTCCTTCACCTGTCCCCCCTATTGTAACCCGGCCTTCACGACTGGTAAACATAGAAAGGGGGAAATGAACAGACAACCATGCCATTTCCCAGCACCAGCAAGGGATGAAAATATAAGTACTTGGAAGTACTTTTAAGAATTTTTGAATTATATAGGGCAGGGAGTAAGTTGGTATAGTTTCAGTGATCAGAAATATTCCCCCACCCAATTTTTCATTCATAATTCATAATTCACTTCTCCCGGTCCTTCCCAATTCCACAGTTCCACAATTCCACAGTTCCACATTTTTACCCGATTCACGATTCACGACTCACGACTCACGGTCTTTACCCGACTCCCGGTCTTAATCAACTCAACGACTCAACATCACATAAAAATCTTGATGAAATGGATTCAATGCCTCATTAAAAATGAAAAATCAGTGATTTATACCAATAAATATCTTAATAATCAACCGGAGTTTATCACTTTAAATTTCAATAAATTTTGTCTTTACAAAGGGTTACACTTTATATCACTGTATCTTTTTTACTAATTGTAAGATAACTCATTAGAATACCAACCCCCACGTCACCTATTTTGCATTTCGGTCTGAGAATACTGTAAAGGATTGACGCGATATGTCGATACCATGTTTAGAGGCCATATGCGCTTACTTAAAAAGGAGGTAATATTTTATGACCAGAAACCAGTTAACCCAAAGGTTGTTTATCTTTTTGTTGGTTCCGATTTTATGGAATTGTTTTATTCCGTTTGCTTATGGGGCTGAAATGAGCACTCTAACTTCCATTGATAAGTATATGAATGCCACGGTTAAAGCCGGACAGTTCAGTGGTTCGATCCTGGTTGCCC
>JAPLGF010000301.1 GCA_026390275.1 Candidatus Atribacteria bacterium | reverse complement strand
TCCTACATCGAAGTCATCTTTCGGTCATCCACCGAAAACAAAAACCGTCTCTGGATTGAAATACAACCCGAAGAGAGAATCGATTTTTTCATCAACAGCAAAAAGCCCGGAGAAGGCCTGGCCTCCACCCCAGTCCGGTTGAATTTCAATGTTTTGGGAACCTTCGGTATCAACAGTCCTGAAGCGTATGAGAATATTTTATTCGATTGTTACCAAGGAGACAAAACCCTCTTCCCTGATCCCGGGTTCATTCTCCAGTCCTGGAAAATCATCGACCAATTGAAGGCTCTTCTCCATCAAGGAAAGATCAAACCGGAAACCTATCCGGACGATAACCTCACTCCAGAATACTTTTTTTCTTCAGTCTGACCGAGGTTTTTCTGCGATACATTACCCCGGTGACTCCTCTCATCAGTTTTTTTCTCCGACCTGTCCCTTTCATTCCTTCTGTCCAATGCTGAATTTTCCCTGGAGGATAGAGTAAAATTCCGGTTTTTTAAAATCAATATCACTGATAAAACCAATACATTCGATGAAGTTCTGAGGATTCGATCGCCAGTATCAGAAACCACTTCCACTCTATCATTGAGCTGAAACTCCTTTTCATCCAGATTGATCGAGGCTGCCCGAGAGGTAAGAGTGGCATTGATTTCCCCATTGTCGCGAAAGACCCGGATTTCCACTCCATCCCGGCAGAGAGCCTGGGTGTTTTGCTTGTCGAGCTTCATTTTTTCCGTTTCCATCGACCAGGAAAGCTTCCCTCTTCCCCATCCCTTGATACGGGCCTGAGTCATGGTTACCGGTGGTTCTTTACTCACTTTTTCTTCCCCCTCTTTCTCCGAAGCTGATTGACTTGTTTCTGGAGAATGAGAACGAAGAAGAAGAAAAATGATTAAAATACCACAACAACCAATGGCAACAACGAGAATCATCTTTTTCCACACACAGGTGATCGAGCCGATGTTTCTGGCTTTTCCTCGCTTTCTATTTTTCTATCTCATATGGCCAGCAGGCCAAACCGCCATCCATTACTTTTACATTCTCGAAACCCTGGGCTTTTAAAACGAGCGATGCTTCATACCCCCGGAGACTGACTGCACAGAAGGTAACGATTTCTTTTCCCGTCGGGAGTTCACCACATTTTTGCGGAAGAATTCCCAGCGGAATGAGTGTACTTCCGGGTATTCGTTCCTGCTGGTATTCTTTGGGAGTACGAACATCAAGAAGAATAAAATCTTCCCCCCGTTTCCGCTTTTTTTCCACTTCTAAGGGCGATATTCCCGTCATCTTTCCTTCCAGCTTATTCCGCAGAACATTCACCGCAACACAGACATTATCAATAGCCGATGCAAAGGGAGGAGCATAGGGGATGTCAAGATTGGAAAGGTCTTCCACTTTGCCACCAAAATACAGGGCCGTTGCCATGGTGCTGACACTTTTCATGACGTCCCCGGTCCCAATGAACTGCGCTCCTAAAATTCGGCCACTTCGTCGGTCGGCAATGATCTTACAGATCACCCGCTTTGCCCCTGGAAAGTAATGTGCTTTATCGGGAGCGGGAACCAGGGCGTATTCCGCATCGTATCCTGAGGCCCTGGCTTGCCAGTAACCCAGGCCAGTACGGGAAACGTTAAAATCAAAAACCTTAAAAACCACGGAATTGAGCGCTCCCCGAAATACCTCCTGCCCCCCGGAGATATTGATGGCAGCCACCCGTCCTTGCTTGTTTGCCAGGGATCCCATCGGCATGTACGACCCTTTGAAATTCACCAGGTTTTCTATTTCCACACAGTCCCCGGCCGCATAAATTGATGAATCGCTGGTCCGCAGGAACAGATCGACTTTGATACCACCGGTCTCTCCAATATCCAAACCGGCCTTCCGGGCTAACTCCGCATTGGGGCGAAAACCGGTGGCGATAATGACGGCGTCTGTATCATAAGACCCCTTATCGGTGACCACCCGTCGAACCACCCCCCCCTCTCCCTCCAGGCGAAGGACCTTTTCCTCCACCCGGATATTGACTCCTTTTTGTTGACAAAACCGTCGGACGAGAATCCCCATGTCTTCGTCAAGAATCGGAAGAATTTCCGGGAGCATTTCGATGATGGTCACTTCCAAACCACTCTTCACTAAACTCTCGGTCATTTCCAGCCCAATCAGCCCGCCTCCGATGATGACGGCTTTTTTTGCCAATTTTTCTTTAATCGTCCAGCGGATGGCCTCGGCATCTTCAATTCCATGAAGAGTATAGACGTGAGAAAGATCTAAACACCCCATCTCATTGTTCGGATGTTCCAGGTCCACGGACTTGATGGGGGGAAGAGAAACTTTCGCCCCAGTCGTCAGCACCAGGATGTCGTAAGAAAGGACATTTGTTTCTCCGGTTTCCAAATTTCGGATCTCAATTTCCTTTTT
>JAPLGF010000258.1 GCA_026390275.1 Candidatus Atribacteria bacterium | reverse complement strand
GGATGTACAATAAATATAAAAATGATAAGAAACTCGTGGTTCTGGGGATTGCTGAAGATGCCGAAGCAACCGATATGGTGAAAAACCTGGAAATCGTTTTCCCGATGGTGGTGGATGAACATTATCGTGTGGCCACTCTTTATGGAGTAAAAAAACTTCCCCATGTTATCTTTATCGATAAAAAGGGGAAAGTGGTCCGGAACGTCATTGAGACCGTCCTTGATGAAGCCACCATCGAAAAATATTTACAGGAGATCTTCTAACCTTACCCTCCTCCGGAGGAGGGTAAGGGTTTGTACTTTTTTTCTTTGAAACGTCTACTATACCAGTGAGGTCAGGAAAAATGGACGTGTTCTGGATTATTTTCTGGATCATCGTGCTTTTCACTTTCTACTATCCGCTCCTGCAGATGAAAACTTTGCAGCAGCAACGGTTCTTCGCTATTCGAAGTTTTGAGCGTAAGAGACGTTCCCGAGTCATTGTTCTTATCCATCGGCAGGAATCATTGAGTTTCCTGGGACTTCCCATTGCCCGCTATATCAACATCGAGGATTCCGAAAAAGTACTGCGGGCGATTCACCTTACCTCGAAAGATACCCCGATTGATCTCATCCTCCATACTCCCGGAGGTCTCGTCCTGGCAGCAGAACAAATTGCCTGGGCGCTGCAGAAACATTCTGGGAAGGTTTCTGTCTTCATTCCCCACTATGCTATGTCCGGAGGAACACTCATCGCCATGGCAGCTGATGAAATCGTGATGGATCCCAACGCTGTGATTGGACCGGTGGATCCCCAGATCGGGACCATGCAAGCTCAATATCCAGCGGTTTCTATTCTCAAAGCCCTGGAACAGCCCAATCCCAATCGGGATGATGAGACACTTATTCTGGGGGATATTGCCCGTAAAGCCATCGACCAGGTATACCAGGTGATCTATGAATTGCTGAAAGAAAAAGCTCCGGCAGAAAAAGCACAGGAATTAGCCACTACTTTATCATCGGGAAAATGGACTCATGACTATCCCATTACCTTAAAACTGGCGAAAGAAATGGGGTTACCGGTGCGAGAGGGGATTCCCGCGGATATTTACGATTTGATGGAGCTCTATCCCCAACCGCAACAACAACGCCCAACGGTGGAGTTCATTCCTGGTCCCTACCGGAATATGTTCAGGAATCGAAAAATATAAGAACATCTTTACAGAATTGACTCTTGGTACTATATTAAAGCCAGCACGGGTCCTGAGAAACCGAAAGGCTTATTGAGGGTTGGTGGGATGAGCTACGTTAATGAGTGCATCTCACTGTGATCTTCCTGCTGGGGAGATTGAGGAGTGCCCTCGCTCCTTTTTGTGAGGCGATCTATGATCTGCCATCACCTGCCGAAAGGCGGCCACGGTTTGTTAGGGCCCGTGTTTTTTTATTCTTCACGGAAAATATCGAATCCAGCTGTATCCTCCATGTCTCCCCCCTCACCCCCTGTTGGGTGGCACTTCGTTCTGGGGAGGGTGTTTTTTTCAATTCCCCAATTCCCCAGTTCCCCATCTTTTCAACATATTTTCAGAGTAGTGGGTGGCGTAACAGTATCGACAGTGGGACTTGCAGGTATTGTATGTTCCAATATCCTGACTGATGGTACATCTGCAAGCCTTCCTCTGACCCGGATCCTTTTTCTTCCAGGCATCAGGAATGTTCATCCCTGGTAATATCTTCTCCAGTTCCCAGGCATCGATGCAGCTCCCCGGAAGTATCCCGGCATCTGAGAGAATACTTCGGAAAGGTTCCTCTTCGGCACAGGAAAAGACTGCTATCCCATACGAAGCCGCTATTTTTACCATATTCATCGAAAAGATCTTCATTTTTTCAATTGACGGCTCAACAATGTCCGCTCCCCATTCCTTTTCCCATTTTTTCAAAGCAGACTGGTTCTTTCGATACCGATCCAAAAAACTCACCACCACTTTTCGAGTAGATTGGTGGAGATGATAGAGTATTTTTTGGAGAGCATGGAGATGAAAATCTGTATCCAGAATAATTCTTCCCCGGGTAAATATGATGTGATCATAACGCCAGAAAGCCCGTTCTGGTCCCACCAGAGAAGCCTGGTGTTGAAAAGTGGCTATCCTTTCTTTCAGAGGGGGGATGTTTTCTTCCAGTCCCGTTGCTTCGTAGGGATTCAGGGTGAAATGGAAAACATACCGTCCTTTCCACCCCCATCGATCCACTTCCGGAAGGAGAGGGAGAAAAGGAGCAGGGTTTTTAGACCAGAACACCATCACTTCCCCTTCATTTGGATGAAGCGAAACCCTCCGAATCTGTAAAGGGCGAAAAGGCTGCGGGACCATCACAAATCCCTCCCGCAATCGATCCAGAAACCATTCTCCATAAAATGCCGGTATGTCAGTCCTTCGACTGACGCTGATAATCATGATTTCCCTCTTACCCTACCCTGAAAATACTGTGAATCGTGAGTCGTGAATCGCGTGAAAATGTTGAGTTGGGAAAGACATACCACAATACCCTGAATGACCATCCTCAAGGAATCTCCCCCATATCATAATCTTTAGCTGCTTCTGGAACTGGTCTTTCTCCTTCAGTGATCAGCCGGAGGATTTCAACTTTAAAATCGTGATCAAACTGTCTTCTTTTTTCTTTTCCCATTTTTAGAGTACCCCCGTTTATAATAGTAGAGGTCGCTTTTCTAAACCTCCACTAAATCGGGGGAATTCCACTTTTCCAATTCCCCATCTTTTCAACGTATTTTCCGGGTGGATCCATACGATTCCAGTGGATCTCCGCAGCGGTGACAGGTGGTCTCGCCACTTTTCAGAGCCCATTTCCATGATATCTTTCATGTTATCGAGGATATCCAGGTGATGGACACGACCGTCGTTTTGAAAGGTGATGAGATAGGGGCAGGGATATTCATCGCAATGACCGCAACAGGTGATTCCCCTCTCCTCCACACAGTCACGGATGCCACAAGAGGAGCATGCTAAGTGGGGATTCAACTGTCCTGACTGACAGCCTCCACAGACAAATTTTTCCGCTTCTCCTCCCTGACGGACATACTCATTCAGGAGATGCTTTCCGTCTTTTTGTGTCGAACGGTAATGAGTGCACGCCCCGCAGTACAAACCGCATACACCGAATAAACGCATATCCATAGATTTTTCACCTTTTTCTTTATTCGTTCTCATAAATTTTTAAAAAATAAAAATATCCACTTCTTATTTGACTTCTCCTCCAAAGAAACTGGCGACATCTTGTGGGCTTCATCGCAGACTACTAAATCCCAGTCGGTCTGTTTCAGTTTATCCTGAATACTTTCATCACGGGAGAGTTTGTCGAGCCGAGCCCGGCGGAGGGGGATTTCCTGAAAAACGTTTCCGGTCCGGGCGGCTTCCACCCGGTCATTGGTGATGGTCTCAAAAGGAAGACCAAAACGTCGATCCAGCTCATCCTGCCACTGTTTGACTAAATTTCCTGGACACACGATCAGGCACCGCCGGATATCCCCCCGGTAGGTGAGATCAATCACATCGTTCCCGTACCACTTGACGTTGATGACTTTGACCAGATTATTCGGGAGTATCCCTCGTATCATCATGTCGGGAGTGAGTTCCTCCAGCCGGGCC
>JAPLGF010000039.1 GCA_026390275.1 Candidatus Atribacteria bacterium | reverse complement strand
ACACAGTTTGGCTTCCGAGGATGCCAAGTCGCTTCCCTATGGTCAACAGCGCCGGTTGGAGATTGCCCGGGCACTCGCCACCCATCCCCGCTTGCTTCTGCTCGATGAGCCAGCAGCCGGGATGAACCCGCAGGAAACTCTGGAATTGATCAAGTTCATTCAGCATATTCGGGATGAGTTTGACTTAACTATTCTTTTGATTGAACATGACATGAAAGTGGTGATGGGAGCATGCGAGTGGATTTCAGTGATGGATTTTGGTATGAAGATTGCCCAGGGGACTCCGGCTGAAATACGAAACGATCCCAAGGTTATCGAAGCCTACTTAGGGGTGGAGAAGTAAATGGTTGAAGAGAAAGACGTTCTTACTATCGATAACCTTCATGTGTATTATGGCGGGATCCATGCTTTGAAGGGGATTCAATTTCGGGTTCCTCAGGGACAGGTCGTTGCTCTCGTTGGAGCCAATGGAGCAGGTAAGAGTACTACCCTTCGAACCATTTCGGGTTTGGTACGGGCACGCGAAGGACGGATCATTTTTTCCGGAATGGATATCACTCAGGCCCCGGCACACAGGATTGTAGAGATGGGGGTGGCAATGGTGCCGGAAGGGCGAAAAATTTTTTCCAACCTGACGGTTATGGAAAATATGATCTTAGGATACTATACCCGAAAAGATCTGGAAAATGTGAAGAAAGATATCGATTGGGTTTTTTCCATTTTTCCTCGTCTCCAGGAACGGACCTGGCAGAAGGGTGGAACCTTGAGCGGCGGGGAACAACAGATGTTGGCGGTAGCCCGAGGATTGATGTCCCGGCCCCGGCTCCTCATGATGGATGAACCGTCCTTGGGATTGGCGCCTCTTTTAGTCAGGGAAATTTTCAGAATTATTCAACTCATTAATAAGAATGGAACCACCATCTTGCTCATTGAACAAAACGCCCGGGCGGCTCTGGAAATCGCTGATTATGCTTATGTTTTGGAAACCGGAAAAATCAATGTGAGCGGAAAAGGAAAAGCTCTTCTGAACGACGAAAACGTCCGGAAAGCCTATCTCGGAGAAGATTAGGGAAAAGATACCAGTTCCAGTTCCCCAATTCCACATCTTTTCACTGTATTTTCAGAATAGAATAAAAGGAGGCGAGTGGGTTTGGAAAAACGTGAATATCAAGATAAAGGGCTTGTTACCCTTAATGAGCTTCCGATGCGCTCCAGAAATGAAAGATGGAAATGGCTCGGCGACAAACGGGTCCGGAATCGTTTTTTTTCCCCGGATGAAATCAAAAAAACCCTTGATGATCTGGTCTGTATAAAATGCGGCAAAAGGTGTGGCGGGAAGTGTGAGCAATAAGATTTACGTTTCCTCTTTTCTTTTCCCTTCCTGATCCAGGAGCTGTCGAAGTGCTTCGCAGCGAACCTGATATATCACCTCGTAGAGGGGGAGATCGTGAATCTGAGCGATGGTTTTACATTCCTCGTACTCCGGTATCACCTTCCGGTCGCCTCCCAGCGAGGCGACCTTGACACTCACTCTCCCCCACGTGGTTTCGATGATTTGCTCTTCGCGGGGGAGGAAACACTTCTTAACCCTCATTTCCCGCAATCCCAGAGTGGTGGTTTCCCGAAAGAGAATCTCTTTTACTTTTTGTGCCTGCTGAGGGTGGATAAGTACCGAGAGCATAAAAGCCGGGCGTTGTTTTTTCATATAAAGAGGGGTGATAAAGACGTCGAGAGCCCCAGCGGCAAACAATTTACCATTCACATATTCCACCACCTGGGGTGACAGGTCATCGATATTGGTCTCCAGAAGGAGATTCTCTTCCTCTTCCCAGGAGGTGGTTTCTTTCCCCCAGAAAACGCGCAGGACATTGGGAATGGAGTAATCGCGGGAACCGGCTCCGTAGCCGATACGTTCGACCGTCATTTCCGGTAGGGGTTGGTATTGAGAAGCGAGCGTCGAGATCAAGGCGGCACCGGTGGGAGTGGTGAGTTCTCCTTGAACTCGTCCCGCATAAATGGGAATTCCTTTTAAAAGTTCCGACGTGGCGGGGGCCGGGACAGGGAGTTCACCGTGAGCAGTCGAGATGAAACCCCAACCGGTGGGAATGGGAGATGAAACCACTGTTCGCACTCCCAACTTTTCTAAGGCTACCAGGGTTCCGGTGATGTCAACCAGGGTGTCGATTCCGCTTATTTCATGGAGCTGGACTTCTTCCGGTTTTTTTCCGTGGATTTTCCCTTCCACCTCGGCTATTTTCCAGAGAATCTCGATTCCTTTCGTTTTTACCGAAACCGACAGGGTACTTTGCTCCATACACCGCACCAGTTCGCGCGCCGGTCGATGGTGATGGTGGTGAAGAGACAGGTGATGGTCATGGGGTGATCCTTCGGAATCAATGACCTGGATCTGGGTGGCCATGATCCCATTTTTTTGAACCTTTTTGGCCTGGAACTGGAAAGAGAGGGGGATTTTATTCAGTTCCTGAACAATGTCCGCGGCGGGAATACCCAAATCAATCAAAGCCCCCAAGAACATATCTCCACTGATACCGGAGAAACAGTCACAATAGAGGAGCATGGGTCATTTTTCTCCTTCGGCTAATCGATTAATCATGTGGGCAAGATAACCAGCACCAAAGCCATTATCGATATTTACCACGCTGATACCTGGTGAACAGGTGTTGAGCATGGTGAGCAGGGCAGAAAGACCTTGAAAGGACGCCCCATACCCTACACTGGTGGGAACTGCAATGACCGGTCGTCCCACCATACCAGAAATTACCCCCGGGAGGGCACCCTCCATCCCGGCAACGGCCACGATGACATTCGCCTGCCAGATGTCTTCCAGCTGGGAGAAAAGACGATGAATCCCAGAAATTCCGACATCGTAAATCCGCTTGACGAAGCTTCCGGCGATTTCCGCCGTGAGACAGGCTTCTTCGGCAACCGGGAGATCCGCAGTGCCTGCCGTTACTACGGTTATCCATCCTTTCTTGGGAGTGGGCTCCCGTTCCAGAAGAAGGATTTTGGGGAGTTCATGGAATTGGATCTCTGGAATTTCTTTCCGTACACACTCATAGAGATCCTTGGTGGCTCGAGTGGCCAGAATATTGGGATAATCACCGATCATTTTTTTTAAAATAGTGAGGACTTGATAGTTGGTTTTTCCCTGACAGAGAATGACTTCTGGAAATCCCTTCCGAAAGGAACGATGATGATCAATCTTAGCAAAATCGATATCTTCGAAGGGAAGGGAGCGCAGTTTTTTTTCCGCTTCTGAGGGATCGATTTTCTGCTCCCAAAGGTCTTGCAGGGTCTGTTGAAAAAAGGAATGAATCATGGATGTGCTCCTTCAAGTGAATACTCATACTATTACCAAGGTATTATATCACGGGGGCTCAGGTGTTTTCTTTATGACCAAACAGATGGAAAGGAATGGAATTTTTGAGGGGATTGGGGAAAAAGAAGGAAAGAAGCTCAATTGGTATGTTAGAATGAAATCAAAAAGAGGAGGTACAGAAGATGAAGAAGGTTTGGGGAAGTGGATTGATCATTTTGTTGGTCCTGGTGATATCTTTGATAGCTTTCGCCCAGGACGAGATGGCACCGGGTGGTTTTAACATTGAAAAAATAAAACACCAGAAGTACCTGATCAAGCAAGTGGAAGACGGAAAAACCAATGAAGGGTATTTGACCATGGATGTAACCCCCAAGGAGACGGATAAGTTTGATGTTAAGATCGATTTCAAATTGGGGGAACAGGAGTTTTCCAATAGTTTTACCACCTCCAAGAGCGATTCTGAGAATATGTTTAGCAAGCTGTTCTTCTCAAATCCGGGGACGATGGCAGTGATCGCTCCCGTCCTGGCCGTTCAACTCCTGCTTCTCCCGGTCACGCTGATGGGGGGAGAGTTAAAAGAAGGATTCAAGTGGAGTTCGAAGGAAGGAGGAGAAAAGACCACCATTCAGGTTAATTTGTCGGAAGAACGTTTTGGAAAAAAAGCGTACTGGATCGAAATCCTGAAAAACGACAAAATAGCCGTTCGTATGCTCATGGCCAAAGAAGGTCCTCTGCCTTTTGTGGTTGATATTCAAGACCCCGAAATCATTGGTGAAGGACAAAAATCTCTCTATTTGGAATTGAAGGAAATGACACTCAATTAGTAACACATCCCGTTACTGCAGGAAGATGATGTGGAACCCTCATCTTCCTTTTTCTTCTCTCTCTCCGTGGTTTTCACTGAAGTAAGTTGTTTTTTGAGTTCTTTGAGAACCACTTTCCCTTCCCATTTCTCCAGGACTTTCATCTCTTGATCCACTAAAAACGCAGTGGGAAACTCCCAAACCCCCCAACTCGCTTTTAAGGCATTGGTCCCCATGTACACGCTGAGATTCAGATTGAGCGAATCGGTGATATTCTTGACTTCTCTCCAATCGCATCCCACACAGACTGGGATCAAAACAAAGGGAAGGGATTTCTGGTACGTTTGGATGGAATAGAGTTCCCGGCTGCAGGAAAAACATTCCGGGGACATGAAAAGAAGGATTACCATTTTTTCCGAGATCGGGAAGGGAATCTCGTGGCCAGTCAGATCAAAGAGCCGAATCGAGGGAGCCTTCCGGAGAGCACAAGAAGAGAATGGAGTGATGCACACCAAAATGAACACCATGATTCCCAAGATTCCCAACAGTGCATTTTTTACTTTTCTCATTTCATTGATATTGTACAGGATAATGGATTCTCAGTAAACAATGATGTCTTCAATGGCCTATGTCAGGAAAACCAGAAATTCAGATATAATGAAGAAAAAAAGAGCATGGAGATAACCAACCGTGGATTATCCTATTATCATCACCATTTCCCGGGAAACTGAAAGTTTGGGGGATGAAATTGCTCTCCGATTGGCTGAGGTGCTAGGATTGGAATTGATTGACCGGGAGAGCGTATCATCCCTTCTCTTGTCCAGTGGTTATGAGGATCTTCCGGAGAGCATTGATAAAGAGAAATTTCTATCCTGGGCTATATCGGTTCGAGACGTCGTGGTGAAACGGGCTCATCACCGACCGGTGGTTTTTTTGGGACGGGGAGGGCAGAAAATATTTGAGAGTGAACCGGATGCCTTTCATGTTCTCATTGTCACTTCGCCGGAGATGCGGCTCCAACGTACGATGGAGAAATACCGGCAGGACGAAGTAACGGCCTCTCATATTTTGGTGGAACTGGACCGAAAGAGGGAAAAATTCCTCTTAGAAACCATGGGAGCCAACTGGAAAGATCCGGTCATGTACCACCTGGTGCTCAATACCGCCTTCTATCCGGTGGAAAGAGCCTGCGAAACGATCATGGAAGCCATGAAAAATGTAGTGGTTCCTGTCCGTCACGCGGAACAACCCACACTTTTCGACAATCTGGATTTTGGTGGAAAAAAAGTTGATTTCGTTCATCCTTCGGAAGAAGAATTTGCCCGGATTCTCGATTTTTATGGTATTCGATGGCTGTATGAACCGCGCCAGTTTCCCCTGGAATGGGATAATGAAGGGAATGTGATAGAAGCCTTCTCTCCCGATTTTTATCTTCTCGACTTTGATCTTTTTATCGAACTCACCACCCAGAAACAAAAGCTGGTCTGGAGAAAAAACCGGAAGGTCAGACGTCTCCGGGAGCTTTACCCCCAGGTGAAAATCAAGGTAATATATTCGCGGGATTATACCCATCTTTTACGCAAATTTGGGGTGGAGGATAATCAATGATCGAATCAAAATTGGGTGAACGTGTTTTTTCAACTCCCGATATTCAGCAACGGGTGCAGGAGGTTGCTCACCATATCAGTGCCGATTATTCCGGGAAACGTCCGCTTCTGATTTCAATTTTACGCGGAGCTGCTTATTTTACCATGGACTTAACCCGCCATCTGACTATCCCTTTTGATCTCGACTTTATGTCCCTCTCCAGTTTTAAAACTGGTTTTAAAAAAATCGAGATTGATAAAGATGTGAGTGAAGAGATGGCCAACCGTGATGTGCTCATCGTGGAAGATATCATTGATACCGGTCTAACCTTGAACTTCTTGTTTCGGGTCATGGAGAAACGGTTTCCCGCCAGTATTGCTGCTTGTACCTTCTTAGATTGCCCGGAGCGACGATTTATTGAGGTTCCGGTCAAGTATTCGTGTTTTAAAATTCCTGA
Organism: Candidatus Atribacteria bacterium; assembly: GCA_026390275.1. Lineage (GTDB taxonomy): Bacteria > Atribacterota > Atribacteria > Atribacterales > Atribacteraceae > JAPLGF01. The sequence goes on along the minus strand of JAPLGF010000039.1, from coordinate 1,598 downwards.
CATCTTTGTGGTCGGATATGGCCTGGATTTTCGGGGTGATTACCGGAACTTGATGGAGGTTTCCACTCTGTTTGATCCGAGTGGGCGGAGTACCCAGATCCTGAAACAGATGGGTAAGGGAGGTACGAAGTGAGCTATTTTCGTTCCGTTATCGAAGCAATGGAAGGATATATTCCGGGTGAACAGCCCCGGAATGGCGAATACATTAAACTGAATACCAATGAGAATCCCTATTCTCCTTCTCCTCACGTGATTCAGAGTCTGAGGGACCATCTTTCTTCCCATCGAATCAGTCTCTATCCCTCACCGCTGGGCGACGGAATCCGTAAGAAGGCGGCGGAGATTTATGGGGTTCCGGAAGATTGGATTATGATCGGGAACGGTTCTGATGAAATTTTGAATCTCATCTTCCGGGCATTTCTCGGGAAAGGGGACGTGGTGATGTACCTCTATCCGACCTATATTCTCTATCGAACGCTGGCCCTTTTTCAGGAAGCGGAGTATCAAGAAATCCCCTTTACATACGATGAAACTCTCCCGATGGAGCTCATTGACCGTCCGGCACAATTGAAGGTGATCTGTAATCCCAATTCTCCCAGTGGTACCTTCTTCCCCATTCCTCAAATGGAAAAACTTCTGCAGGTATCAGATTGCCCGGTGGTTATTGATGAAGCATATGTTGATTTTTCCCGAGACAATTGTCTTTCTCTTTTAAAAACGTATCCCAATCTGCTCATTCCCCGATCATTTTCCAAGTCTTTTTCCTTGGCCGGGATGAGGATTGGAATCCTTTTTGCCCATCCGGAGATAGTACATGGTCTTTTAAAACTTAAGGATTCGTATAATCTCAGCTGTCTTTCCCAGGTGGCCGCCATGGCAGCACTGGAAGATATCGATGCCATGTGGGAAAACGTCCGGAAAATTCGGGAAACCCGGGAGTGGTTTACCCGGGCCATGCGAGAGCTCAGTTTCACCGTGCGTCCTTCGGAAGCCAATTTCGTTATGGTTCAAAAGGGGGGGGGAAACATGCGTCTTCTTTATGAAGCCCTTAAATCCCGCCAGATTCTGGTCCGTTTTTTCCCGGAATGGCCCGATTTACTCCGTATCTCGATCGGGACCGATCTGGAAATGAAAACGTTACTGAATGCTCTTTATTCGATCACTGGAGCATGACCGTACATGTTTAAATTGTTCATTTGGGATCTTGATAATACCCTGATTGGAAGTTCCCGTCTTCTCTGGTCTGCCTTTGGAATGGTGGCAGAAAAGTACGCAGGAAAAAGAATGACCCCGGAACAAATTGTCAGCCTGTATGGACCACCCGAGGGAGCGGTGATTGAGACAATCGTTGGGAAAAATCAAAAGGAAGAAGCACTGGAAGACTTCTATCGCTTTTATCAAAACCATCATCAGGAGCTGGTGGATGTCTTTTGGGAGGTTCTGGCCATCATTCCCTTTCTCCGTTCCCAGGGAATTTTCCAGGCTATTTTTACCTCCAAGGGGAGGAGAAGTGCGGACATCACCCTGCAAATGTTACAGGTCACATCTCTTTTTGATACGGTGGTTTGTGGTGACGAAATTCCGCGTCCCAAACCGTA
>JAPLGF010000069.1 GCA_026390275.1 Candidatus Atribacteria bacterium | reverse complement strand
TGGTGTCAGCTCTTCGATAACCTGATGCCCCCAGGTTCCTCGCACCGCATGGGCAGGAAAAAGTTGAAATTCTTCATCATCCTCCCAATGGGTATCACAGGTATAGATGATGGTGGATTTTTCTTTTCTTTTTTGAGGAATCACTTTTTCACAAAAATGAATGAGAGAAATGACCTGTTCTCCCACGTATAACGCCCCCTGGGGATGCATGAAGTCATTCAACATGTCAATGATAATCAAGGCGTCCATTATCCTATCTCCCATATTACCGGATTCCAAAATTACCCCTGAATACCTTTTTTATAGCTAATATAAGTTCACCCGCGATATTCCTTGCTTAAGCCATGGCAAAATTCAATATTCCACCCTCACCATACCGATTTTCACCGTTTAAGCGGTGAAAATAGAATGACCTGACCCGGTGGAACGTCAATAAAGCAAATTAATTTTTTATAATGGCAAAAACACCCCCAACATTGCCATTTACTCACTGGCACCTGGGCTCATTCGATGGGGTAGGTGGTAGGTTTATACCCCGAGGAGTTGAGGATGCTCTGGATGCCGTCCTGGGGTGGGTATTGTTGCCATCTTTAACCCCTTTTAATAAGGAGTCGGAAAAAGTCCTTCACCCCTTCCTCCTGGAGTTTTGCTCCCGGTATTCCTTTTTGTTCAGAATAAGTCCGCAAATTCCCCTTTTTATGTTGTTATAAAACTCCTTTTGTGACAGAACACGCTTTTTCAGGGTAGAGTAGTGATTCGTGCCCAGGATTTCAGTGGTACTCCCTGATACCTTCTACCAGAGCAATGATATTTTCGGTCGGAACATCATTCATAATTTCTTGAGAGGGAGCAATAACATATTGTCGGTTTCTACCCAGGATTTCAATACATTCCCGGACCGCTTCTTTCACTTCTTGTGGTTTTCCAAAAGGAAGGATTTTTTGGGTGTCAATTCCCCCATGGAATGCCAGATGATCACCGAAATTTTGAGCAATTTTTAGGAGCGAAAGGGCAAACGGCTGAAGAGGATGGAGCATTTGTAAACCGATCTCTAACATATCTGGAATGATTGTCTCGACATTCCCGCATGAATGATGCATAACAAGAACGCCTGCATCATGGTAGACCTTCCAGATATTGGCTAAACGGGGTTTGAACAATTTTCTCCACACCTGAGGACTCATCTGGAGGCTGAGCTGGCATCCATAGTCATCCCCGGTTCTCACGGCATCAACCCCCAATTCAACAAAACGCAGGGCTAATTTCACATTGTATTCCGTGATTCCATCCAGGAGTGTTTCAACAAACTTGAGATCGGTAGACAGGAGGGTCATAAAGTTCTCGTATCCTAAAAGGGTCCAGGCTCGTTCAAATAAAAGAATGTGCTGAAGTCCTACCACATAAAATTCTTTTGATTTTGCAGTAATTTCACCACCCACATGATCGAACATGCCCCGAGCTTCTGGATTGGGGAAGGCATAAGAATCAAATGATTGGGGTTCAGCAAGTGGATGAACCGATGCCCATACTCCCTGGGTATTGATCTTCCAGCCGATTCCCCAACTATCAAAGAGAATTTGATTATCAGGATCATGCTGAATAAGACCCCGAGATTCGGCAAGGACAATTTTTTCAAAATCTTCGGCACTTCCCGATGAATAGTACTCTGCTTCCGAAAGAGGGAATACACAATAAAAATGATTATCAGTCCACTCCAAGAACTCTGCGGGGGATAATTTCAATTCCTGGATGAGACATTTTTCACGATAGGGCACAAAATCAAGTTGACACGGTAAGTAATCAATGGGGCCTTTCTCCAGCATGGCTTTCATTCTTTCTTTTTTGTTCATCTGAATCACCCCTTCACCGCTCCTAAGGTCAATCCACGAACCAGATGTTTTTGAATGATGATACTGATGATGAGAATGGGAAGAAGCGCCACTGTTCCGCCCGCCATGAGCTTTCCCCATTCAATTCCAGCACTGGTAATGTTGGTAGTGAGCTCTACTGGCACTGTCCGGGTGTGTCGACCGGTCAGGATGAGGGCAGCAATGAATTCATTCCAGGTGAGAATGCAAGAAAAAATCGCCGTTGCCACCACCCCCGGTGAAATCAAAGGAAAAACGAAACGGATGACTCCAAAACGGCTACAACCATCGATTTGAGCCGCCTCTTCGATTTCCAGGGGAATTTCCAGAAAGAATCCCTTAAGCATCCAAATCACGAACGGGAAATTGAAAACGGTATAGAGTACGATGATGGTTGTAAAACTATCGAGCATATTCAACCGGGCGGCTAAAAGGTACAACGGGAGAGCTGATACTACTGGTGGCATAATACGAAGAGAGAGAATAAAGAAGGAGATATTGTTTTTCCCCTTAAAATTTAAACGGCCGAGCGCATAGGCGGCTGGGATTCCTAGCAACAGGGACAACGCAACCGAAACCGCACAGATAATCAAACTATTGATAAATGTTTTACCTAAACTTCCATAGAGGGAAAAGGCTTCGGTGTAATTTTTCAGTGTGGGAGTAAAAAAAAGGGTGGGAGGAGCGAAGGTCTGAAGCCGATTTTTAAAAGATGCTGTTATCATCCAATAGAATGGGAATAGCGTCCAAATGGAAAAAATAACCAGAACGAATAGGATGATAACCTGTATCCAGATTTGCTTACCGTGGTACTTCATGGTGTGTCTCCCTCTTCAAAATTCGATATCCCATCGTTTGATCAGGCTTGAAACAATGAACGTGGTCAAGATCACTAAGATAATTGCTGTCGCTGCAGCATCACCGATTTGAAAGATCACAAAAGCTTTTTTGAAAACCGAAAACGCCAGTACCTCCGTGGATGTTCCGGGACCACCAGAGGTGATGACATACACCAGGTCGGCATTTCGGAAGAGATCCATCACCCGTATAGCCAGAGTTAGCCCGATAACAGGCCGAAGGTGGGGAACGGTCATATACCAGAAGCGCTTCCAGAAATTACATCCATCCACTACTGCAGCTTCATAGAGATATTCAGGAATAGCAACCAATCCCGCCTCGATAACCAGGATGACAAAGGGAGTCCATTGCCAGACATCGGTGATGATAATCGACAGTAAGGCCAGTTTGGTATCGGCAAGCCACAGGAGGGGTTTAATACCGACTTTGGAAAGAAAAAGATTCATAATACCAAAACGGAAATCCCAGATGTGTCGCCAGGTAAGGGCCACGATGACCGGAGTAGCTACCATGGGCATCAGAAAAATCGAGCGAAAGACACGAGTGAGCGGAGTTCCCTGGTTCAGTAGAAGTGCTATACCTAACCCAAGTACAAAGGTAATGAAGGTAGAGGAAACAACATAAATTACGGTGATTAAAAGGGAAGACCAAAATTGCTGACTGATCAAGAGGTCCCTATAGTTGGCCAAACCAACGAAGACCTTTTCTGCCTGGCGTATCAACGTAAAGGAAAAAAGACTGTTCTGAATGAGATACATCAATGGATAAATACCAACGAGTAAAATAAGGAGGAGAGAAGGGAGAAGGAGTAAATAGGGGAACGTTTTTTTATTAACCGGCATCCAATTGCCTCCAAGAGGAGAAGGGAGATCTATCCTCCCTTCTCCTCTTAGGAACTTATTTTACTTTCCGAAATCCTATTTTTTCCATCAATTTGTTGGATATGTCGGTTGCTCCGTCCAGCGCCTCTTTCACTGAAAGCTGATTCACTAAACCCTTATGAATTTCTGTTCCAGCTGCCTCGACCCATTCGGTGAAGTTGGGAATAATGGGAAGTGGCATCACGACTTCAGAGAGTGATTTCGCAGCGACAGGGGCAAAACTGAACTTTTCGATCACTCGGGGATCATTATTGGTTGAGACTCGAGTGGATGTCCCGCCCATCAGGGCATACTGTACATCAATTTCCGGGCTCTTGAGCCATTCCAAGAAGGCATAGGTTGCCTTGGGGTTCTTGGATGCGGAATTGATAGCGAATCCCCAGGTTCCCAGCGAATCACGACGGAGTATGGTCCCATCTGCTTGTTTGATCCCTGGAACTAACGCATACCCCAACTTACCGGCGACCAGGGAGGAGGAAGGATCTTCGGCCTGAGGGATAAACACATGCCACTGATCGGCCATGGCCACATAACCGGTGACAATACCGTTCGTTAATTCAGTGTGCCCCCAGTTGATAACATCAGGAGGAACAATTTTTTCCTTATTCAGTGTGTCATACATGAATTGCAGGGAAGCTTGCCCGGCGGGGCTGTTCATCTGAGAGTTCCAGTTTTCATCGAAGAAGGGGCTTCCATTTTCCAGAAGAAGACCCTGGAACATATCAAGCACATAAATTGATTTTTGCCATTCAAAACCAGCTCCATACTGTTTCCCATCTGGGGTGGTCATTTTTCGGGCATAATCCGTGAATTCTACCCAGGTGTCCGGTGGATTCTGAAGGCCGGCTTTCGCAAACAACTCTTTGTTGTACCATAATAACCTGGTATCACCCATATGAGGGAAAGCATAATATTTTCCATCTCGTTCACTCATTGCCTTGAGTAGAGCGAAGGCAAAATCATCCCACTTGGGATCTGAATACGGTGAAACATCACCCTTAATAAAATCATCTAAGGCAATGATGGCTCCGGAATTCCGGTATTCGTCCAGTTTAAAGTAGTTGATGTGGAAGGCATCAAAATTCCCGGATTTTGCTGCTGCATCCAGCTCCATTTTCTTCCAGAGTTCGTCGTGAGATAATATTTCGATATTGACTTTCATCCCAGATATGGCTTCGAATTGCGGAGCAAGTTTCTTCACTGCCTCTCCAGACGGACCAGCTAACACGGGAATGGTGATCTCGATTCCCTTGAAAGGTGGAGTTTCTTCAGCACAGGCGAGTGAAGAGAGAAGCATAAGACCAATCAAACTGAGTGCAGATACAATGAGAAAAGTTCTTTTCATGAGGTTCCCTCTCCTTTTCCTTTTTAAGAATAAAATAAGTATAGGTCTTACTTTCAAAAGAATCAAATATTATTACGTACTCAATTCTACCCGAAAACAATGTGTATGTCACAATTAGTGAAGAGACAACCATGTCAGTTCCTGGCACCATCAGAGGGATAAAAATCCCCCCTCACCCTCAACAAAACGAAACTTTACGGTGCCTGTCACCAGAAACTTATTATATTACAGAAACTTATTACACCAGAAAGAGCTATTGTCAAATGTTGTGTTTAGGAAAGAATCAGGCGGCGTCTTCATCTTTCTGCACTCCATTGACAAATTTGACATCATCCACAACTAATGAAAGCAACTTCACTCCATCCAACTTTTGCCAGGAATTTTCAGCTGAGAGAGCAAGACGATAGACCATAGATAGAAGAGAGCATCGAGAAAGACATCCTTTG
>JAPLGF010000148.1 GCA_026390275.1 Candidatus Atribacteria bacterium | reverse complement strand
TTACAATATGGGGTGTTTTCAAGAGAGATTTTCAATGATTCAATTCGAGGAGGTGTCAGATGTCTCAGGTCGTGGTATATTCATCGGGAAATATCCAGGTAGTGATCGGAGATATCACTGAGGAAGAAACCGACGCCATCGTGAACGCTGCGAACTCTACCCTTTTAGGAGGCGGTGGGGTGGATGGAGCAATCCACCGGAAAGCTGGTTCTGAACTCAAAGAAGAAGGTCGCACCCTGGGAGGGTGTTTGACGGGAGATGCCAAAATCACCGGGGGTTACCGACTGAAAGCAAAATATGTGATTCATACCGTTGGGCCAATATGGAGGGGTGAAAACGCCGGTGAAGAAGAGCTCCTGGCTTCATGTTACAGAAAGAGTCTGCAGCTGGCAAAAGATCATGGCATTCAGAGCATTTCCTTTCCTGCCATCTCCACCGGTGCTTACGGATTCCCAAAGAAACCAGCTGCAGAAATCGCCGTAAGAGAGGTGAAAATGTTTCTCAAGGAAAACGACCTCCAGGTGCGCTTGGTTTGCTTTGATAAAGAAACTGCCCAATATTACCTCAACATCCTGAATAAATGAATGAGTACCAGGCACCAAAAGTTCCTGGGAATAAGGGGAACCTTCTTGGGTATGATTAACATATGAAGAATAGGAAACCGAAGAGAAAATAGCAAAAAACCCAAAAAGCAAGACCAGACCCTGGAAAACTAAAGGGTGATCTTTAAAGAAGGTTCAACATACCTCAGTGTTCTCTCCCCTAACCGCTCGCCAACATTCGCGGGCGGTTACAATAGCTTCCTCTGCCTCTTCCTTGCCAGGCAAAAATCAGCCATCGATTACTTGCTGTGTTCATAGATGACCTTTCCCTTTGCAATAATTTCTTCTCTAAAAAAGGGGCGTTCTGTACACAATTGATCGAATTTATCCGGTGTATATATCAAGATATCCATCCCGACCTCAGGTTGGAGTAACTTCCTAATCTTCCGGAGTCTTTGATAAAAAGGTAAAGTGGTTCGCTCGATAACCACCAAGTCGATATCAGACCATTCATGAATCCGTCCTTCAGCGAGGGTGCCGAATAGAATGACCTTTTCAGGAGCACCATGCTTGGTCAACAGGCGAAGGTAGCGAGATAGTTCCTGATTCAACAACTTCTCACGGTTATGGAAATCAGGCGAGACAATACTTTGTTTATTTCTTTTTTCAACCATAAAAACACCTCATTCTGGAAAGAACCAGAAGTTCATGGGAAACCACTTATTGCCGTATCAATTTCCTTACAATAAAATTGGTTCTTAAGTCTGTCTCTTCCGCCCGACCCTTCTCGCCCCGGACATTTTTTTCTTCATTCACGGTATTAACCCCATTGGTTTTTATCCAATCGTCGATCTTGTATTTCTTTCCCTTCCGAAACTGCTCTTTTCAATGTGTAAGTATATTGTATCTTATGGTGTACCGTTAAACTATATCATTGCTAACCCCTGTGATATATAGAATTTTCTGTATATGGCAAAATAGAAATACAGCAAATGGCAAGATATAGCAGTCTCTTTGAATATATTGAAGGATTCTTCAACTGAAAACGGATTCATTCAGTTTTAAGATACAAGAGTCCAGAGAAGTTCGAAAAGAAAAGTCGAGTCGCTTAATGATGCCTCTATTTTATCGGGGGGAAGTCCAGATCCCCATCAACCCCCAGGTGTTGATGGGGAAACCGGTGATTCGGGGAACCCGGCTTACGGTTCAGTTTATTCTGGGCTTGCTGGCCCATGGTGCCACCATTGACGAGATCATTGAAGAATACCCGGGCCTCACCAGAGAAGATATTTTAGCCTGCTTACTCTTTGCCACCGAAGCTTTAGAGACCACCGAATTTATCCCGCTCAAGTCGGAGGTCGGGTGAGCGGGTTTTCTTCTCAGAATTTGGAACAAACAGTAGGAGTGCTCGAGCGGAAAAAGAGGTAATCTGAGTTATGAGCGGCTTATATCGTATCATTATTATCCTGGCAGGGATCGAAACCGTTTCGTATGAACCTCCCGGAAAGGAGGAATGATCATGAGCATGATCAAAGAGGAGCTGCTCCAAACGGTAGCTTCTCTTTCAAAACCAGAGCTGGAAGAGCTGTTTGATCACATCCGGTGGTTATTGGCTGAGAAAGAGCCCATCGGTGAAGATGAAAGAAAGGAGCTCCATGAGGGATTAGAAGAAATCAAACGGGGTGAGTGTTGGCGCTGGCGCGACATCAAGAGAACCGATGTTTGAGGTTACTCTTACCCAAAAAGTCCAGCGATATTATGATCGGTTACCAAAAACTGATGTCCGTGGAATTGATGAGGCCTTAAAAGAGATGGAAAAAGATCCCGGGAGTGGCGATGTTGCTCCCTGGGAAGGAGAACTGGGGATCTGGAGAAAGCGGGTGGGAGGGTACCGGCTCCTCTTTCAAGGGGACCGAACATCACAGATGGTAAATGTCGCTCTCATCAGACCGCGGGGAGATGTATATAAATAAAGACCCTTGGGGACAATAAAAAACCACGGACTCTAACGAACCTTGTACCTTTTTCCCGCCGAGGTGTTTCATGGCCACTCAATCATTCTCAGCGTTTCAGGATTGGACTTCCCTCTTTCCTTTCAGAAAAACTTCGAACCTGCTCCCTTGCGGGAGAAGATTCTTTCTCCCAATCCTCCGGTCTTCAGTACCTCAGAATCCGTGGT
>JAPLGF010000354.1 GCA_026390275.1 Candidatus Atribacteria bacterium | reverse complement strand
GAGAGGGGTTTCCCGGCGACCAGCGGCGGCATGCCCGCACCCGGGTCAACCTGCCGGCCAGAGCCACGGTAGTCAATGGCTCGAGGCAAAAAGAATATCCATGTGTCGTTCTGGACCTGGGCCCGGGCGGGGTGCTTTTGACCTACCCCATCTCTTTTCTTCCCTTTAAGAACCCTTCTCTTCCCCTTCTGGTGACGGTGGGTTGCGGCGCGCTTGGTCTGGGGCTTTCGCTCTGGAGGAAGGAAGACATGATTGTGGTTTTTACCGGGATACCGAAGATGAAGCTCCTGCGGGGGCAAAACAGCACTGCCAAAATTCTGGATACCAGTTCGATCGTTGATGGGAGAATCGCCGATATTTGTAAGACTGGCTTTGTGGAAGGAGATATGGTGATCCCTCGGTTTGTGTTGAAAGAACTTCAACAGGTGGCCGATTCCCAGGACCCACTCAAAAGGAGCCGGGGACGCCGGGGACTCGATATTCTGAACAAGATGCGAAAAGAGAAAAAGGTGAATATCCGGATCGTGGAGCGAGATTTTTCCGAGATCCGGGATGTGGACGCCAAGCTCATCAAGCTGGCCAAGGTGATGGGAGCCAAGGTCATCACCAATGATTTTAATTTGAATAAAATTGCCGAGTTGGAAGGGGTGGAGGTCCTCAACATCAATGAACTGGCGAATTCTCTCAAGCCCTATGTCCTGCCGGGAGAAGAGCTCCGGGTGCAGATCATCCGGGAAGGGAAAGAGCAGGATCAGGGAGTGGGGTATCTTGACGATGGAACGATGGTTGTCATTGAAGGAGGAAGGAAGTATATTAATACCATCATGGAAACTATCGTAACCAGTGTCTTGCAGACCCCGGCCGGGAGAATGATATTTGTGAAACCGCGGGGCAAGTATAATAACAGTTGAGGTGACAGGAGTTGTTTTACGCATTGATCGTGGCAGCCGGGATGGGTGAACGGATGAATTCGGTCGTTCCCAAGCAGTATCTTCCAGTATCGGGAAAGCCGGTTTTGGCCCATACCATTGATGTTTTCGAAAAGTCACCCTTGATTGATGAGATCGTGATGGTGATCAACGCCCATCACGAATCTGTTTTCCGGGAACAAATTCAGGGAAGGTATAGGTATACCAAGGTAAAGCAGGTGATATTTGGAGGCCAGACCAGGCAGGATTCGGTCTATGAAGGGTTGCGTCTTTTACGGGATCGACCTGAGGATTATGTCCTCATTCACGATGGGGTGAGGCCTCTCATTGATGAGCAGGTTTTAAGACGTTGCGTCAAAAAACTGGTGGAACAGGGAGCGGTGTGTTGTGCCGTTCCTTCGTCGGATACCCTGAAGGTGATGGATGACGGGATGACCATCCATTCGACCTTGGATCGGTCACAGGTCTGGAGGGCACAAACGCCCCAATCTTTCCGGATTTCTGTCATTTGGGAAGCCTATCAACGTGCCCGGGCTGAGGGGTTTCAGGGAACCGATGATTCGTGCTTGGTGGAACGAATGGGTTTACCGGTTTTTATCGTCCTGGGCTCGGAAGATAATTTTAAAATCACCACCCCGCAGGATTTTTTACGGGCGGAAGAGCGGCTCAGGTGGAAAACCTCGTGATAGCGTGCAAGGTGGGGGTGGGATATGACATCCATTCCCTGGTGGGCGGAATACCGCTGGTGCTGGGAGGAGTGAGCATTCCTTTTGAAAAAGGCCTCTCGGGGCATTCCGATGGTGATGTGTTATGTCATGCCATCATGGATAGCCTGTTGGGAGCTGCCGCTCTCCCGGATATCGGGTACTGGTTTCCGACCAACGACGAGAGCATTCGTGGTGCCCGGAGTCTCCTTCTCTTGGAGGAGGTGATCCACCGGGTACGGGAAGGAGGATGGGAGGTTGGGAACATCGATGCGACAGTGATCGCCGAGTTCCCCCGGATTTCCCCGTATGTGATGGAGATGAAGAACGAACTTTCCCACGCCCTGGGAGTACCCGTTACATCGATTGGTATCAAGGCGACCACGAATGAACAGATCGGAAGTATTGGGAAGGGGGAAGGAATCGCGTGCATTTCCGTATGCCTTATCTGGAAATGGTAAAACGGAGGGTTATTGTTTGTCTGGTGTTTTCCATGTTCCTGTATCTGGGGTCCAATTCCGCGGGAGCGGCGAATGTGATCACCAACCGGATGGTAAGCCGGGATGGAGGAACCATTTTTATTAACGGGAGGAGGATCTTGCGTTTACGGCATCTGGGTGATTTCAAGTCCATCGATGAGCGTGCCGAAACCATGTGCCAGACCCTGAATCTCCTGTTCGAAAAACCTCCTTGGGGAAAGATCAATTTTTACGTCAGCCCACAGAAAAAAACGATTGATGCCTATTGTAATACAAAGAAGGTCTTCACGATCTTCAAAGAAGATGCCAGCAGGAATAAATCCGAAATGCTCGATCTTGCCCTGCTCTGGCTCAATCAGGTCCAGATGGAATTTTATAAACTCTACGATGGGTATGAAGGTCGGGTGGTGAACAAAATCATTGGGTTGGCCTCCTGGTACGGTGGTAATTTTTCCGGCCAGATCACTGCCTGCGAAGAAATCTTCAATCCGTATGCCTTCACTGCCGCCCATCGAACTCTCCCCATCGGGTCAATTCTCCTGGTCACCAATTCCGGCAATGGGAAGAGAGTGGTGGTGCGGATCAATGACCGGGGTCCTCACTATAGAGGGTGGGAAATTGACCTGTCACTTGC
>JAPLGF010000288.1 GCA_026390275.1 Candidatus Atribacteria bacterium | reverse complement strand
GGCTATTAAGACCAACCCCGGATATGCCGATGCTTATTACAACCGGGGGACTGCCTATGGTAAGAAGGGGCTCTATGACCAGGCCATTGCTGATTACACTAAGGCTTTGGAAATCAACCCCGGGGATGCCGAGGCTTATTACAACCGGGGGACTGCCTATGGTAAGAAGGGGCTCTATGACCAGGCCATTGCTGATTACACTCAGTCTATTAAGATCAACCCCGGATATGCCGATGCTTATTACAACCGGGGGACTGCCTATGGTAAGAAGGGTCTCTATGACCTTGCCATCGCTGATTGCAATAAGGCTTTGGAAATCAACCCCGGATATGCCGATGTCTACTACGCCCGGGGGATTGCTTATGATAACAAGGGTCTCTCTGACCTTGCCATCGCTGATTACACTCAGTCTATTAAGATCAACCCCGGGGATGCCGAGGCTTATTATGCCCGGGGGATTGCTTATGGTAAGAAGGGTCTCTCTGACCAGGCCATTGCTGATTACACTAAGGCTATTAAGATCAACCCCGGGGATGCCGAGGCTTATTACAACCGGGGGGTTGCCTATGATAAGAAGGGTCTCTCTGGCCAGGCCATTGCTGATTACACTCAGGCTTTGGAAATCAACCCCGGATATGCCGATGCCTACATCAACAAGGCCATTGCCTGTGAGAAAGCAGGTCGTATAAAAGAGGCCGTGGAAGCATATAAGGAATTTATCCATTATGCCCCGTCACAATATGCCTCCTATGTTGAGCTTGCCCGACAGCGGATACAAGTCTTAGGGGGGAAGTGAGAGCACTAAAGGTGTAGTGTAATGACCAACCTTATAAAATAAGAATATCGTTTTGAGTGAATAATTAAAATATTTTGAATCACATCTGTCCAAAATAGCTTTTTTCTCATGGAAAGGGGAGTTCCAATCGGGTAAAAACCGTGAGTCGTGAGTCGTGAATTATGAATTATGAATGAAAAAATGGGTGGGGGAATATTTCTGATCACTGAAACTATACAAACTTACTCCCTGCCCTATATAATTCAAAAATTTTTAAAAGTACTTCCAATTCCCCAACTCCACATCTTTCACGATTCACGACTCACGATTCACGACTCACGACTCACGGTTTTAGCCCAACTCCCCATCTTTTACGATTCACGACTCACGATTCACGACTCACGAGAGCCTTGATGCTTCAATCCTTGAGCTCTCGAGTACCCTTTTTGACTGGGCTTGATTCCGTCAAACTAAAGGAGCGGTGAAACTTCATCTCCTCCTCGATCATGAACTTAAAGATCAAGACCTTGGTCGGTACCAGTCAAAATGTTCTTTTCATCCAGATTCCAAAAATATTGATCACCATCCTCCTTTTGAAGTATCTCCGATTCAGATCGACGCTTTCCTGGTCGCTTTCTACCCTGGTAACTCTCCTTCGCTACCATCTCTTTACCTATCGGGATCTGTGGCAAGGGGTTTACAAATGGAAACATATTTTCGTAAAATACATTGAGACCAACGCTCATAAATGGCATTTTGAGGGGTCATCAAAAAGGCATATGAAGCAGAAATCGCATGGTTGAACAAATTGGTGCGCCCGAAAGGAGTCGAACCTTCAGCCTGCGGTTTAGGAAACCGCTGCTCTATCCTTTGAGCTACGGGCGCACTAAAAAGAACGTACCATATTCTATACAAACTGGGCGATTTCTTCAACCACCTGGGGAAAGGAGGGAACACGGGAAAACCACTCTCTCCGGGTGAGGTCCATGGCAATGCGCTGGTACATCCAGGTGATGGCCCGAAGCAGGTCCTTGGGGAGTGAGATGGGCTGACTCTTCACAAGGTATTTCCACCCGACCTGGTGAGTAGACTTGACGGATTTGACCTCCTCGTACCATTCGGTTTTCCGGTAGAACTCCCGGGCAATTTCTTTACTCAGGTGAATGCCTCGCGTGGTAAAGCGGCACTCATCAGGAGTCCCAACCACATCTACAAAAATGAGTTCCTGGTGGGGGTTGAAAGCGAGCTCGATTTTGCCGTCTTCGTTCCGGAGACCGATGGAGGCGACTTCGCGGGAGATCAGGTCATTGGCAAAACGGAGAGCCAGCTGAATGGCATCGACATCATCTTCATTCAGAATTCCCACCATTAGGACGTCTTTCCAGGAAAGATAGCGATCCTGCTCTTCCAGCTTGGTGGATACATCCAGGATGGGAGACGTGAGTATCTCATCATCCGGAGGAAGCGACTTCAATCCATAATCGTCAAGGCGAATGGTTTTATCTCCTACTCTCCTCCGGAAGCTGGACCCGGCAGGAAGGGAGTTGCGATAGATGAATTCAAAAGGGATCAGGAAATTATTGTTTTCCCGGTGGTATACTCCATAGTCATACGTTTCCCCCATCTGGGTAGGATGAATGACTCGCACCAGTTTCACTCCCATCACATTGGAGGGAGCCTGCAAGTCCTGAAGTTTCTTCCACTGCCCATTTTCTTCCAATCCTAAATAGTGCGTTTGATACCCTAGCTCTTCCAGTTTTTCAAAGAAATAGGCTCCGATCAGGCACAAAGATTGCCCTTTTCCTGCAATATGATCCGGCATTTCTCCCCAATCAAAGACAGAATACCGATCCGAAAACACGAACTTTCCTTGGCCCATGATATCGTCTCGAGGAGAAGACAAAACGAAGAGGTCTTTTACACTTCCCATAGGGATATCTCCTTTCGATGCAAAATATAAAAGATAATCACGCCAATTTCTGACACCGGAGAGGCATGAAAACCCCTCCCTTTATGATTACCCCTTCCCCCTCTCCCAACAACCTACGGTGTAAAATTGTCAAGTGATACACATAAAAAGAATCGTTTGAAAAAAATTACCAAACGCACCCCCTGTTGCGAAGCGCCGAGGAGGGTGCCTTCCCCAACTCAACATCTCAGCATTTTTTCCGGCTAGTGGAGATATTGTACACCGAAAAACAGGGTTTTTCCTTGCAAATGGAAGGGGATATTTTTATACTTGACCCAGAAAAGGCGAAAGATACACACCTCCTGGTCTCCTCACCTTGCTTTATTGAGAGAGAGTGATTTAAGTTGGTTGCGAAGAGTGTCGAATCCCCCGGTATCTCCCTTTATCCAAAGGGGAAGGTACGCATGGGGTGGGGTTTAATATGGGACATGGGTTACTGTCTTTCAGGAATGGGCGATATCGTTGGAGCTAGTTTTGGGTATGAAAGATGTTCATCCTCGAGAGATCCGGGTCCGGAGACGGGTGGAAGGGATACTCCAAACTCTCTTTGGTTCCTGGGGGTATACCGAGGTGGAGCCACCCACGTTCGAGTATTATTCCACTCTGGAAAAGGTGATTGGAAAAGAATTGAAGGAAAGGATTTTTCGGTTCGTCAATCGGGAGGGACGACTGGTGTGTTTACGCCCGGATTTTACCACCTCCATCGTCCGGATGTACTCAAGTAAGCTCACCCCAGGAGAGCAGAATTGCCGGGTGTTCTATGATGGGAAGATCTTCCGGTACCCGGCTTCCCCTTTCCGGACAGAAAGTGAATTGACTCAGGTGGGATTGGAGAATATCGGGGTAAATAATCCGTCGGTGGATGCAGAAGTGATTGCTCTGGCAATCAGTGCCCTCCGAAAAGTGGGGATCGAGGATTTTTCGTGTGATATCGGGCATGTGGGTATTTTTCAGGGAATGATGGATTCCATGGGATATCCGGACCCGTTACAGGAACAATTGAAAACGATTGTAAAGAGAAAGGATTTTATCGACCTGGATTATTTCTTAACCCTCCATCCTCCCGAGGAATTGCCGATGCACTCGCTATTAGAGGAGTTCCCCTACCTGCGGGGGAAAAAGGAGCTCCTGGGGGAGTTCCAGAAGAAGATATCTCCGAATCGGAGGTTTCAAGAAGCATTCGAACGACTTTCGAGGATTTGGGACATTCTCGCGGATTTTGGACTGGAAAAGTACCTTTTTATTAACCTCGGACTCATTCGGGATTTTGATTACTATTCTGGGGTTATTTTCGAAGGTTTTTCCCCCTTCTCTGGTTCTCCTCTCCTCACCGGTGGCCGGTATGACGAGCTCTTCGGTGTCTTTGGAAAGGATCATCCAGCATGTGGTTTCGCGCTTTTTGCGGAGAGATTGATCGAGGTGCTCCAACAATCGGGACCAGTAAAGGATGACCGGGAGAAAACGATTATTCTCTCCTATCATCCCTCTCTGCGGGGAGAAGTGTTTTCCCTGTCTCAGGACTTGCGGTCGATGGGGATGATGGTGTTGATCAGCGAAGATTCCGGAGGTGAGGAACTTTTGCGGGTCACGCTCAACGGACGACTGATATTCACAGGTATTCCCGAATGGATCGCGCTCAGGGAGACAATCAAAAAGGAGATTACCAATGGATAAACTCACCCTTTCCATCCCCACTGGCCGCTTGAAAGAAGAAGTCCTGGAACTTCTTGCCCGCATGCCCGGATGGCCGGCATCCTGTAATCTCAATACCCGAAAGCTGGTGTTTGAAGACGAATGTCTGCCCTGCCGGATTATATTATCCCACCCCAAGGACAGCTCCACCTACGTGGAATTTGGTGCAGCCGATATTGGCATCGTGGGGAAGGATATTTTGATGGAACGGGAAAACGAGGTGTATGAGCTCCTGGATCTCGGAATCGGAAAATGCCAGATGATCATCGCTGTTCCTCTGTCGGTTTCGCACCATGTTTTTTTTAATAAAGATCACCTGCGCATTGCGACGAAGTACCCTCACATCACCCGCCAGTATCTGCAGGAGAAAGGGATAACAGCCGATATCCTCTCTCTCTATGGGTCCATCGAACTCGCTCCCACCCTCGGCTTGGCGGATGCCATCGTCGATATCGTATCGACCGGAAAGACCCTCCGGGAAAACCATCTCCAGGTACTGGAAAGTATTGCCCCCGTTTCCGCCCGGCTGGTGGCGAATCTAATCAGCATTCGCACCCGGATGGATGCCATTCGTCATTTTGTGCAACAACTGAAAGGAGTGATCAGGAATGAGTAGTCTACCGATCCTGCTCAAACCCCTTCCGGATGAAAAAGCTGCTGAAATGGAATTGGGAATCGGCCGGAAAACATTCTATCGAGAACTTCAAAAGGTGGAGGAGGATGTACGTGACATCATCGAGAAGGTGATGGAAGGAGGAGACTCGGCTCTCCTGGAACTCACCGAACGTTTTGATCACTGTCGTCTCTCCCAGATCGCCGTTCCGGAAATGGAATTCCAAAAAAGTTGGGACGACGTAGACCCCGTTTTTAAACGGTCCATCGAGGTGATCACCGCCCAGATCCGGGAATTCCATTCCAATCAAGGCCAGCATTCCTGGTGGACCTTTCGTGGTCCTTCTCTCCTGGGGGAAATCGTTAACCCGATTGACTCGATAGCAACTTATATTCCGGGCGGTCGAGCAGCCTATACCTCTTCGGTGATGATGACCGTGATCCCGGCTCAGATCGCCGGAGTGAAACACATCCAGATCCTCACTCCTCCGGATTCCTCCGGCCGGGTAAAAAGAGAAGTCCTGGCTACTGCCCACTTCCTGGGAATTCATACTGTCTACCGGGTGGGAGGAGCGCAGGCTATCGCTGCCTGCACATTTGGAACAGAGACCGTCCCCCGGGTGAATAAAGTCGTCGGACCGGGGAATATCTATGTCACGGTGGCGAAGAAGCTACTCAGCGGCCTTGTAGGAATTGATTCTTTGGCCGGTCCCTCCGAAGTGCTCATCATCGCTGACGAAACCGCCCGCCCGGACTGGATCGCCCTGGACCTCCTGGCCCAGGCGGAACACGACCCCCTCTCCCGCGCCATTCTCCTTTCTCAACGGGAGGATGTCCTTTTAGCGGTGAAAAAAGTATTGGAACGGGAAATCCAGAACCACCCTCTCTCTTTCGAGAAAAAATTCCCCATTTCGCTCTTCCAGGTGGAGAATCTGGACCTTGCCTTCCGTATCGCCAACGCTATCGCTCCTGAGCATCTAGAAATCTGTTGTGAAGGTTCCATCCATCATCTTCCTTCTCTCCACCATGCGGGTGCCATCTTCTTCGGAAACTATGCCCCGGTAGCACTCGGCGATTATGGTTATGGACCCAATCATGTCCTCCCCACCATGGGCGGAAGCACCTTCACCAGCCCCCTCTCAGTTCGTGACTTTCTGAAAACCTCTTCTTTCATCGCTCCCCGCACCGGTGATCTTTCCCTTTGCTTCTCTCCTTATGCGGACCTGGCCTCACGCGAAGGCCTGTATTATCATCAAAGGTCACTTTTAGCACGGGAAGGGAAGATGGTGATGAGTAATGAGGATCAGTGATCACTTTCTCTCTTCACCATTTCCGCCAGGAACACTGGCAGAATAAAAGCAGCTTCATGAACAGCCCGGGAATAGTAACGGGTGGAAAATGGGAGATTCTTCGTCACTTTCTGGGGATCGTGTTTTTTGGAGGCAATGATATAGGTCCAGACCCCACCGGGGTAAGTGGGAACAAGACCCCAGTAGATTTTGACAATGGGAAACATGTCCAGATGCTGCCAGAGTTTTTGGATTCGCTGGGGGTGGAAGAAGGGGGGCTCGATTTGTGAGACCAGGACGCCATCTTCCGAAAGATGATCGGAAGCGTCCTGAAAAAAGGCGCGGGAAAAGAGCGGTTCCGCCACTCCGCTGGGGAGAGGATCGGTGGAGTCCATGATGATGACATCAAAAACATCCCGAGTTTTCGCCATATACCGGACTGCATCCTCGACGTAGACAGAAAGACGAGAATCCTTCCAGTTCCCAAGTTGGGGGAAATACTGCCGGGAAATATCAATGACCCCTTCATCGATGTCCACCAGGGTCACGGAATCGACCGGATGTTTCAGGATTTCCCGGGAGGCTCCTCCGTCACCACCTCCGACGATGAGTACGTTTTTTGGTTTCGGAACCGTCACCAGTGCAGGATGGACAATCATCTCATGGTACATGAATTCGTCTTTTTCGGTGGTCTGAACGATTCCATCCAACAGAAGTGTTCGTCCGTAAAGCCAGGTATCCAGAACGGCGATTTCCTGAAAGCGGGTTTTCCCCGAAAAGAGGGTTTCCTTCACCCGAAGACCTAATCGGTAGTTAGTGATGTAATCCTCGTAATACCAGAGTTCCATCTCCTTTTTTAATCCCCCTTTCTAACTCAATGATCTTCACTTCGTCGGGATGAAAATACCGTTGAATCAACGGGAGGCTTTCATTCGGATCATACTGAGCCTGCAGGAAAATATCGATGGAGGCAAACTCGTTTTCCGGCCAGGTGTGGATGGCAATATGGGAATCAGGCATGATCATCAAAGCACTGAGCCCAAACGGATGAAACTGGTAGACTTTCAATCCCTGGATAGGTCCTATGAAACGGTGACACCTTCTATCTATCTCTCGATCTGGGCGGCGAGCATCATGCATCCAGTCTCTTTCCCTTCCCGCCGGTAAGAATAGAACAAATCACTCCGGCAGGAAGTGCATAACGACATGGTTTCCAGATGATCCGGAAGGATTCCCTGATTTAAAAGATCCCTCCGGATAATGCCT
The DNA here is from genome assembly GCA_026390275.1 of Candidatus Atribacteria bacterium. GTDB lineage: Bacteria > Atribacterota > Atribacteria > Atribacterales > Atribacteraceae > JAPLGF01. Next base: position 4,926 of record JAPLGF010000288.1, on the reverse strand, counting down.
TTCAGATCGATAAAACCATGACCTGATTCACCGGGAGAGAGATATTCCCGGGCAGAGGAATGGTCAACAAACTGGGGTATCACTTCCGGTCCGACTTCAAAGCAACACTGACCGATGCCCGGCCCTATTCCCACCCATACATCCGGAATTCGTGAACCATAGGTATGCGTGAACACTTTCACCGCTTCTCCCTGAATACCTCCTGCCACCCCTCTCCAACCGGCATGGACCACGGCAACCACCCGTTGAACCGGATCGTACATCAGAATGGGAATACAATCCGCCACGAACACTCCTATCCAGATGCCCGGGAGAGTAGTAATCAGACCGTCAGCGGTGAGAGGGAAATCTCCCGGCAGGAAAGAACCGGCAGGGTGGTGGAGCCCGGTGAGGGAAAAAATGTCGGTTCCATGGACCTGGTGGGGAACAATGATCTGATCGCTGGAAGCAGGGATTATTTGCAGGAACGTCCAGCGTCCTTCTTCGGTTCGAAGGTTCAAACCGTTCTTCCGGGTGGTGATGCAGTGGGTGAGCTCGGAAAACTGTTGGAACTTTTTAAAAAAGATGAATTCATTTTCCGGGAGAATCATGTTCCATATCTTTAAAACGAATGACCCGGGCCGGGACTCCGGCAGCAAAGGCGTTGGGGGGAAGATCTTTATTCACCAGCGAATAGGCGGCAACGGTGGTGTTGTCTCCAATCTCCACTCCCGCTAAAACGAGGGAATAAGCTCCCACCAGGACGTTTTTTCCGATTTTGACCTTCCCGGTACGGAACTCCTTGATGAGAAATTCATGGGTGAGAATGGTGGTATTGTATCCCAGGATGGTATTCTCGCCGATTTCAATGAGTTCGGGAAAGAAAACATCAATGACGACCGAGAGGGCTAAACTGGCCCCTTTCCCGATTTTCGCGCCAATGGCACGATAGAGTAGATTTTTTAAACGCAGAGAGGGACTGTAACGAAAGATGAAGATCACCAAAAAATTCAGGATTACCAGCAGGGGATTCTTAACTTTCCACCAGTAATAGAGGCTATTATACTGATCAACCTTCAGTCGTACTTCGGTTCGTCGAGAGCCCATTGCTGCCTCCGTTTCATGACAAAGTAAACGAGAAAAAGGGTGTTGACGATGAGATTCTGAAACATGATGACATCGATTCGGGAATCTCGCGCTAAATAATTGAGCTGGGCGGTGGGATAGGTATTATAAACGTAATCAAAAAGATCATTAACAAACAGCCAACCAATCGTGACGGCAACCTCCCAGGCCTGCCATTTTTTGATAAAGGGAAGGATCAGGAAAGATTCCAAACCCATAATCGAATGGAGAAAGACCAGGAGCATGTTGAGGCTGGCAAGAGAGAAAGTGAGTGTGATTCCACCAAATAGAGGAACGATACTCTGGTATCCCGGGGGAAGGAAAAACTCCGAATAGAGGGGGATGGTGACCACGGTCCACAGACCATACTTGAGCATGTTGGTGAACACGATCATATTGAGAAGATTGTTGGAATGTTTCCGCTTGATGAGAAGGAAGGCAATGATAAAAAGGGTGTCATAAAGCGGACAATCCGGTACAAATATCCACTTGTACCAGGGTGTGGCTAAGAACTGCTCCCAGTAGAAATAGTACCCATACAGGGAAGCGAAGATGTTCCCCACGATCAGAAAAACGCAGAGGGGGGTAAAGTCGTAGAAAACATCCACCAGTCGCTTTTTCATGCCACTTATTATAGCATGAAGGGCGAGAATGGTGAATGGTATTCAAATTTGAATAATGAGCCTACGATATCTCATTTCAATACTGACAACGGTGTTGCTTGATATTCCCTGGATCAGCAATGTCTTGACTTCAAAATCAAGAATGGTATATTACATATGCGAAGTTACTCATTTGGTGAATAATATTGCGCATGGGATATACCGTTGAATAAGTCACTGGGTATCGATGAGAAAAATAGAAGGTTGCTTGATTCCCTCAATCGTTTCGGACATAAACTGTTTTCGGTTGATGAAGCCGCCAAAATTATAGATCTTCCGATGAACGATACCCGCCTCTATCTTGCATATCTTACCCGTCGGGGTTGGCTGGCCAGAATTAAACCAGGGTTGTATACTTCTGTTCCACTTGGAATTGTAAATCCACAGGAATACAAAGAGAACCCCTGGATTGTCGCCAATCAGATCTTTGCTCCTTGCTATATTGGCGGATGGAGTGCTGCCGCATATTGGAGCTTAACTGATCAGTTATCCAACAGTATATTTGTTTATACCAGCCGTACTTTTCGTAAGAAAGAGATAAATATTCAGGGAACAGATTTTGTTTTGAAGTTAAAGAAAAACATTGAACATACGAAAAGTGTCTGGGTAGAAAATGAAAAAATACAGGTTTCAAATCCTACTCAGACCATAGTTGATATTTTAAACGATCCAGCTTTTGGCGGCGGTATGCGTCATGTTGCAGAGATCATAAAAAATTACTTCGAATCGGACCAAAGAAACGATATTGATCTGCAAAAATATATAATCATGTGTAAGAACCGAACAATTTATAAACGCCTCGGGTTTATTCTCGAGAAAAAGAACATTTCAGCAAAGGATATCATAGAAGTAAGCCGGAGAAATATCAGTGCTGGATATTCCATATTTGATCCAACAATTATAAGCAAAGGTAGGTTTAACCGCCGATGGAATTTGAAGGTTAATACTGAAATAGCAAAATGATTACTAAACATGAATTGTATAATCTTGTTTCTGAATGGGGACTTCGCGATGATATCATCGAGAAAGATTACATCATCGGTTGGTTGTTGTGGGGCATCGGCTCTGATCCTGATTTAAATAGTCACTGGGCCTTTAAGGGAGGGACATCGCTAAAGAAATGTTACATCGAAACCTGGCGTTTTTCGGAAGACCTTGATTTTACTGTTATTCCCGGTGGCCCTGATAGACCTGAGTATCTTGAACCGTTGATTGAACGTCTTCTTAAGCGAGTATATGAAGAATCTGGCATAGATTTTTCAATCAAATCACCATTTTTTAAACACCTGGATAAATCTCTCTATACCGAAGTAAGCATTTACTATCGTGGCCCCCGAAATGCGCCCTCTCCCGGCAGAATAAAACTGGATATCAGCGGGTCTGAAAAGGTCGTGCAACCAACGGTGTTACGTGAGATTTCTCATCCCTATAGCGACCCGCTTCTTAAACCAGCGACCGTCAGGTGCTATGCTTTTGAGGAAGTATTCGCAGAAAAACTGCGCGCAATGGGCGAAAGAGGCCGTCCGCGAGATTTGTACGACATTGTTCTTTTATTCAGGCGTGGATATCTTCAGGTAGAGCCTCGATTGATCAAAAGTGTCTTAGACCAAAAGTGTGAAACAAAAGGTATTTCTGTCCCGACTCTTGAGTCGATTCAGAACGCTTCCACAAAAGACGAGCTGGTCAGCGAATGGAAAAACATGCTTGGGCATCAATTAAAGATATTGCCATCATTGGAAGAATTCTGGGATGAACTCCCCAATATTTTTAAATGGCTTAATGGTGTATAAACTCATGACAGCATCAATAACACCCCCCTTTTTTTTTCGAAGAGTACCCTCCGACGAGTTTTTTTCTTTACATTCCATTTGCCGAAGGGACGGAAAGGAGAGGTAAATTTGGTTTCACTGTACCCACCACCAGCTCCCGTTCGTACATTCTCTCAGGAATAAATTACACCTGGTGAGAAGTCTGGAAGCCTTTTTCTCCTATTAAGTCGGAGTGGAAATAGCCGATATATATAATAAATGTTCGGTGTGGTGAATGGTAATGAAAAAACCGGTTCTCCTCTTTCTCCTTTTTGGTTTAATGGCTTTTCTGTTGCTCGTTTCCTCCTGTACCAATCTTTCCGAGTTGACCGCCGATTCTCCGAGCAATGCCGGAAACGATGCAACCCCCCAGGATGCTATTCGGGCGGTGGTGGAAAGTGCCCGTCAGGGTATTCTCCAGGAAGATATCGCCATTCTGAGTGCCATCACCACTGATCCTATTACGGTCCGCTCCAACCAGAGTCTTCCCGGGATAGGCAGCAATGGGGGCGTTTATTCCCGTGCTCTTATGCAACTCGGGCTTTTACAGGCCTTTCTCACCGGTCAGGTACTGGAGCTTGAAATCACAGAAGAGCAGATCGTCCTGCTGGATGATCTGCATGCCCGGTTTGATGCCCGTTTCCATGTCATTTCCATGGTAGGATCCAATCGCCAGGAAAATTCAGGAAGTATCATGATAGCCCTGGTGAAAAGTGGAAATGCCTGGGACATTTCCGAGATCAATATGAACCCGGAAACCCCTCTTGCTCCCACTCCCGCGGCCTCTCCCACCCCGACTCCCATCAACTCGAATACCCCGCCTCCTCCCTCTTCCGGCGGAGTGAACTTCACCCTTCCGGAAGTCAACGGGGGATCGGTTTCACTCAGTCAATATCGGGGACGCCCGGTGCTCCTGGTTTTCTTCCGAACCAGCTGTGGTCACTGTCGCAACGAGGCACCGCTCCTCCAGCAAGCGTATCAGAATTATTCTACCAGTGATCAACTCCTGGTTTTAGCTGTTGGTGTGGAATCCGATCCCGGAAGTCTCATGCAGTTCAAGACAGAATTTGGGTGGACTTTCCCGGTACTCATCGACTCCAATGGGTCCGTATATCGGCAATTCGCCGGAGGCGGAGTTCCCGCTCTTCTCTTCATCAATACCGCGGGAGAAATCGTTCACACCCATCTTGGGGAAACCTCTCCTGGTCAACTGGATACCCTGCTCAATCAATACATTTTATAAAAAAGACAACTGTGCCAGTTCCTGACGGTTGAATTTTCAATTCAGGGCATAAAAAAAGGGATGAATCAGATACGGTTCATCCCTTTTTTTATGCCTGGTGGAGGCGGCG
>JAPLGF010000109.1 GCA_026390275.1 Candidatus Atribacteria bacterium | reverse complement strand
TTACTCCACGACGAACTCACCACCGAGGTGATTGCGGACGGTTTTCACCTCCATCCGGCAATCATTCGTCTCGCTGTGAAATGCAAGGGACCAGATCGGGTATGCTTGGTTTCTGATTCTATGAAAGGGGTGGGTCTCCCGGATGGGGAATACCTGATTGGCGGTCAGGAATGTCTGGTCAGGAATGGAATTGCTCTTATCAAAGATCGTCCGGAAGTGATCGCGAGCTCAGTGACGCCTCTTTCTGGCATGCTCCGTTTTGCCCATCAGAAAACCGGTCTTTCTCCTACTGATGCCTGGACCATGGCTTCTCTCACTCCGGCGGAAATCATCGGATTTAGTACCCGAAAAGGTAGTTTGGGACCCGGAAAGGATGCCGATCTTCTTCTTCTTGATAATGATCTCCAGGTCAAAGGGGTGTATGCAAAAGGGCAAAAAATTATATAATCATATAAAAAGAAACACCTCAGGAGGGATGGTATGATGGAACAGGAAAAAATGCCACACCCGGGTCATGACAGGCATCTCTGTCATCTCCAGTACAGCGGGTATATGAATCAACACTTTGATGATTTCAAGCCACTGGTGAAAAATCCCCAGTATATCTGTCGGAAATGTGGCCGAGCAGCGGCGAGTGAAACCAGTCTTTGTCAGCCGGAAAAGCTATAAGACCGGCAAAAAGATATGAAGTTGGGGAATTGAGAAAACCACTCTCCATCGTTATACCCTTTCGACCCTTCCTATTTTTCTCTCTCCCCGTTTTGTTAAGAGAGAGAGGAAAATGAGGGGGAATCTCCAGTGACTACTATGAAAAATCGGTCTACGGCGTAAGATGAATAAAGTGTTAAGAAAAATAGAAGAATGACAACCAGGTTATTTTTGAAAAGAATCATTTTTCATTATTTCGGTGGTACCAGGAATTGGCAGGTTGTCTTTTTACTCCCCGCATTGAAAGTTGATGGTTTTCTTCATCTGGGATGGTTTCGATTGACCGGTGATTTTTACCACGATATTGATGGGGAAGCAGCCGGTGTCATAGAGCAGGAAGGGGAGATAGTATTTCCCTTTATCGCTCAGAATCCCGATTTCCCGAATGAACTTCAGAATTGTTTTCCCCTCAACTTGAATGATAAATTCTACTTTTCGATCTGGTTCGTACACTCCTGGTTCCCCCGTTATCTCCACCACCACCAGGGTTTCGTTCGAAGCACCCTCGGCTGATCCCTCTCCGATGATGGTATTCCACAGATGAAAATCAGGATTGTCGATGATGTTTTCCGAAAGCTTTCCGTTATGGTCATAGTAAAGGAAAGCCTGAACAGAAGTAATGAGATAGGAAGTGGGAGAAATATCGGCAGCGAAAAGAGATGCCGGGAGGAAAAGAAGGAGCAAAAGAAAGAACCCCCACAGGATTAAAAAAATCACCTGTCTCCATCCAACATTTAGTATCATCATGTTCACCTCCAAATATGTGCGTTTGGAGGTATTGTACCTTTTATACCTGGAAAATTCCGTGAATCGTGTTGTTATCCGGGTATGGGGGTCTCCCTTGAGATTTTTTAATGGAACTCGTGAACTAATAAAGGAAGAGAAAATATGTGTATGGTAGAAAATTAAATTTAAACAGGAGGTTGATGGAAATGACACAGAAAAGGAATATGATGGTGGGTCTCTTCTTGACGGTTCTGATCATGTTCTCGGTAGTGAGTATTTCCCTGGCCGCACCGGTCATCCCGGCAGACAATAATATCGTACCAGACATAGTTGATAAAATGGGTCCGGCGGTGGTCAATGTCAATACGTCTAAAACCGAAACGATCACCTCTCCTTTCGGTCCATTTGCTCCGTTTTTTAATGAATCACCGGATCAATATGAGCGAAAGGTTCCTCGAAAGGGATTGGGAACCGGTTTTATCTTCCGTCCGGAAGGGTATATCCTGACCAATAATCATGTGATCGATGGGGCGGAAGAGATTAAGGTCACCCTCTTTGATGGGCGAGAACTGGATGGGAAAGTGGTCGGGACGGATCCTCTCACCGACGTGGCAGTGGTCAAAGTGGATGCCAAAGACCTGCCAACGATTCCCCTGGGAGATTCCGATGTTTCCCGGGTGGGTGAGTTTGTCATCGCCATCGGGAATCCTTATGGTTTATCCCATACCGTAACCGTGGGAGTACTGAGTGCGAAGGGACGCCCGGTTCCCACCGGTGATACTGGTCGGGAGTATGAGAACTTTCTTCAGACCGACGCTGCCATTAATCCGGGGAACAGTGGTGGACCTCTTCTCAACCTGAAGGGAGAAGTGATTGGGATCAACACTGCCATTCTCCCCTACGCTCAGGGTGTGGGTTTCGCCATTCCGATCAACATGGCCAAGACGATCCTGGATCAGCTTATCAATAAAGGGAAGGTGGTTCGGGCCTGGCTGGGTGTATACATACAAAATTTGAATCCTGATATGGCTAAACAGTTTGGCTATGAAGGGACCAAGGGAGCACTGGTTGCCGATGTCACGGAAGGCGGACCGGCAGCGAAAGCGGGGTTGCTGCGAGGCGATGTGATCATTTCTGTGAATGGAAAGAGCGTGTCAGATACGAAAGAGCTCCAGAATACGGTCCGATCCCTCCAGCCTGGTGATACTGCAAAGGTGGAAATCTGGCGGAATAATGCCAAGCAAACCTTCGATGTGAAATTAGACGTGCTGAAGGATGAAGCGGGTAGCCCCGTGGTTCCAGCTCCCCAGTCCATCGATCTCGGAATGGAATTAAAGGAAGTGACTCCGGAAATTGCCCAACATTTTGGACTGAAAGAAACGACCGGAGTGGTGGTGGTTTCAGTAACCCCGGGGAGTTCGGTTGATAATGCCGGAATACAACCTGGTGATGTCATTCTGGAAGTGAATCGCAAGAATGTAGGTTCACTCTCGGAATGGAACACTCTTGTTACATTCCTGAAACCGGGTGATACGGTGATTCTTCTCATCAACCGGGTGGGCAGGACCTATTTTGTCCCGATGAAAATTGCTGAGAAGAAGTAAATCTTTAACCTATCGTGAAAACGCGGTGAGTGGTAAGAAGTAAGGATAAAGGGGGAAAGTGGAGAGATGGGAATTCATTACCGGGAACATCGAATCTCCCCACTTTCCCCCTTTATCCAAACTCATCATTACCCCTAGCTGTCTTTTCTGAACACCGTGGAGCTCATCATCGATGAAAAGGACGGGAAAGTCTTTTCTTAAAATCACCAGCGTTTTTCCTTCTTTTATTCCATGCTCTTCGTCTTGCATTCCCAACTCCCTGGAAAATAACAACCCTCACCGATTTTTCTCTGGAGTGGTACTGGGTGTTGTTTCATTTCCCAATGACTGATTCGAAGGGTTGTACCATTCCTCATCCAGTTCCTGAGTTCCTCCGGAATAAGGGAGAACGATGGTATTGCCGAGACGGTTACTGATTTTTCGTAATCCTCCATGAGAGATGTCGAATACGGCAATGAGAGTGAGGATGATCAAACAGAGAATAAAAATTTTTCGAGAATTCATCGTTGATTGCTCCTCTCCTTATTTTTCAATGCATTTTTCTAAAAACCAGGATTCGATAAAGTAAAGAATCAAGAACCCGATAACCAGCGAAACGATAGGAGCACTTTCTATCCGGATGAGCTGAGGGAAAACGTTCACGGTTTCCCCCTGCCATCCCTGAATGGTGATGGCAGGGAGCCAGTGAATCAATCCGGTCATAAGGCTGGCAAAACGGGCCAATCCCCAGAGACTCAACAGGAAGACCCACAAGCTCACCAACCATTGAAAGCGGTGAACCATTCGTCCGGCTAAGAAGGCAAACTGACTGATGATGGACATGAGAAACATCACCAGAGAAATGATGAGATCGATTTGAAACCAGATTTTCCAAGGTACGGCAAATGGGAGAATGTGGAGTGCCAGGATCGATACTCCCATCATCATGGCGGTAGTGAAGATCAAAATATCAATAAAGATCGATAACAATTTCACCCCGGTGAGCAGGGTTCCTCGTACCGGCAGAGAAAGGAGGAGAGGGATACGTTTTTCACTCCATTCCTGTCGAAAGGAAGAGAAACCACTGATGAGGGCATAGATGGGAAGAAAAACAATGGGGACAAAACTCAACCCAAAAACCATATCCTGATTCCAGCTGGATAAGCGGGTGTAGAGGAAAACATCCCAGGCAATGAAAACGCTGAGGGCGATAAAGAGCCCATAGCGGCCATTTTTAAATTCATTTTTCCACAGTTCCCAGAATGGGGATTTCATACGTAAACCTCCTCAAAAAAGTTGGGGATGGATTTCCCGCTTTTCTGTCGAATACCATTCACTGTCCCGACGGGTTTCTTTCGTCCATTTTTTCTTTTTGTATACCATTCACTCTCTGACAATACTCATCCATATACGATATTATATATCGACGAGTTCGTTCCTCGCTTCAAGATGATATGGTAGGGAATTCTTGTTCTTGGTCTGTAAATTTGTGAATAAACCATTATAATAATGCGAAGAATTTTTTATCCCGGTTTTTTTCCATTCTGTGGGGATTCGTTTCTTACCAAAAAACTGTATTATAGTGTATCTGGTTCTTCATGATTTGGATAGAATGATTTCTGGATGGTCAGTGGATTTGAAGAATATCATTCTCGATGGGAGGAAAAAGGAGGTTCATTGGACAATGGGTGAAAAGAAAGTAGCGATTTTGGTCGGTGGAGGACCAGCACCGGGATTGAATGGGGTTATTTCTGCTGTTACACTGGAATCGATTCGAAGAGGAAAAAAGGTAGTTGGGATCTTGAATGGGTTTAAGTACATTTCTTCGGCTTCGTTTGATCCCGACCTTCATACTGTTTCCCTGGACGCAAAGAGAGTAGATGGAATTCAATTCCGGGGGGGGTCGATTCTTGGTACTGCTCGCGATAGCCTGGTGAAAGGCGGGAAGATTGACGAAGAGAAGATGGAAAATGTCAAGAACACCATGAAAATGCTCGGTGTCAACTATTTGGTGACCACGGGCGGCGATGATACCGCCTTCAGTGCGAGTATCGTTTCCCATGAAATTAAAGACTTTTATGTCGCTCACGTTCCCAAGACTATCGATAATGATCTCCCCCTTCCGGGAAACATGCCCACTTTTGGATTTCAGACTGCTCGTGAGTTGGGAACCCAGCTCCTGAAGAACATCTTAGAGGATGCCCGGACTACTGGTCGGTGGTACTTCATCGTAGCTATGGGACGGACCGCCGGACACCTCTCCCTGGGGATGGGGAAAACCGCCGGTGCTTCTCTCACCATCATTCCGGAACAATTTGGTGAGGCCAAAACCTCGTTGAAGAGCGTTTGTGACCTTATTGATGGGACCATCGTGAAGAGTAAAGCTCAGGGTCGAAGCTGGGGTGTCATCGTGGTGGCGGAAGGAGTAGCTTATAAATTTGGCGATTTCGAGCAGCTGGAAAAAGCCTTAGGTCACCCAATACCAAAAGATCCGCATGGACACCCGCTCAGTGACGATTACAGTGTGGACATCAAGGAAGGCGGAGCGCTGATCAGCCTGTTAGAAGGAAAACTCCACCCCATTCCATTTGCGGAACTCATGGATCTGGAGAGTGGCAAGAAAACCATTCGTTTAGTCGACGTGAAATCCTACTCCTACAAAGTGGGCCGCGCTTTCATGACGGTGATGGAAAAGGCCGATCTTGCCAATCCGGAAATGCTCACCAGGCTTGCGAGAGCAGCCAATTTGGAAGAAGCTGTTTTTAAAACCTATTTCGCCAATATTCTGGCGATCTAAGTAACCGTCAATTGTATATTTCCATGGGTGGTTATGACTCCATGGATCACCCATGGAAATGTTTGCAGGTGACTGGAATGAAAGGAGATCCCTACCATACCATGAAAAAGATTCTTGCGGTCGTCATCATTATCGCTGTGGCCCTGGTTGTCTGGGTTGTCATGGCCCGGGTGGTGCTCCGTGTACAGGTGGAAAAAGATTTTACCCTCAATGATCTCAATGGGAAACCCTTTGTCCTGAATTCAGTAGGAGGACAACCCATCATCCTTACGTTTGTCCTTTCCCGTTGTCCGGAATGTAAAACTGAGGCTACTAATCTTAACCGGATGTACA
>JAPLGF010000235.1 GCA_026390275.1 Candidatus Atribacteria bacterium | reverse complement strand
ATCGATACGATCTCCAATAAAAATGCTATTTTCCCTTTGAAAACCGGTGATTTCCAATAAAAACCGGATCGATTCGGGATGGGGCTTCCCCATTATTCGGGGACGAACTCCGGTACAGGCCTCGATACTGGCTAAAAGTGCACCGCACCCCGGAGTCAGCCCATCCTCCAGGGGAAAGGTCAAATCCGGGTTTGTCCCCAGAAAACGTGCTCCATTGAGAATACACCGCATGGCTTTCGCCATTTTTGCATAATTAAATTGATGATCGAGACCCACCACCACATAGTCCACCCGATCGTCCGGGGGGTCGTCCACCATCCGAATTCCGGCTTTTTGCAGCTCCTCCCGGATTCCTGCTTCTCCAATACAAAAGACCCTAGCGGAAGAGTTTTCTTTCTGAATATTGTATGCCGTAATGAAGCCGGAGCTCACAAATTCATTTTTAGTGGCGATGATATCCATTCCCGTTAATTTCTGGATGAATTGATCGCTGGTGATCGTGGAGTTGTTGGAAAAAAAGGCGATCTTTGCCTTTCTTTCCCGTAAAAAGAGAATGAATTCCCGGCTTCCCGGTATGGGTTGCTTCCCCCGGTAAATCACCCCATCCATGTCAATGATGAAATTTGTCACCTGGTCCCAATCGATACCCACAACCTGTTCTGTCCCCTTTCATGGATGAGGGATCCGAAATGGTGAATGTATCTTTGCCCACCAGAAAATAATTTCTGGGAAAGGCAATCACCTCTCTCGGCACAACCTTCCACCTGCGGTATAATACCATGAAAGTGGTGAAAGGAGGGATTCCCCGTCGCTCACCTGGCTCTCAAGCTCAATCATATTACCAAAAGATACGGAGAAAATACAGTCTTAAAGGATATCAACTTAGAGGTGGAAAAAGGTGATATCTTTGGCTTCCTGGGCAATAATGGAGCGGGAAAGACCACCACCATCCGGATTCTCTTCGGTCTGGTTCACCCCACCAGTGGTGATTTTCAGGTCTTTGATCACCGGTGCCCGTCGCAACTCAATCAGGCGAAGAAGGTCATGAGCGGAGTGGTGGATACCCCTTCCTTTTATGAGACCCTGAGTGGGAGGGAAAATCTCCTTCTCCTCTCCTCTTTATCCGGATTTCAACCCTCACCAGACGAACTTCTCACCGTGAGCCAAATGGTGGGGATCGATAGAATGCTCAACCGACCGGTGAGAATTTACTCCAACGGCCAGAAACGACGCTTATCGATTGCCCAGGCCCTTCTCCCCCGCCCAGATTTGATCATCCTGGATGAACCCACCTCAGGCCTGGATCCCCAGGGGGTGAAGAGCATTCGGGATATCATCCTGCAATTGAATACCCGGTACCAACTGACTGTCTTTTTTTCATCACACCTTCTCAGTGAAGTCCAAAAAATCTGTAACCGAGTGGCCATCATCGATCAGGGAAAAATTCTGAAAGTTGCCCGGGTCGATGACTTATTGTTCGACTCCTTTTTTAACATCCATGCCATTCCCCAAGAGCAGCTGATTCACTATTTAAAAGAAAAGGGTATCCCTTTTCAGATTAAAGAAAAGTATGTTATGGCACGTCTGGATGAGGAAAATATCCCTTCCCTTCTGGAAGGACTCACCCGGAATGGGATTGCAGTGTATGAGATCTTTCGTCACCAGTTTAGCCTGGAGGAAGCCTTCCTGGAAACGATCGAAGGTGCACAAAAATGAATACCTTCCCAACCGAACTCAAAAAGGTGAAAGCCAACTTTCGAACCTATGTTGGAATGGTGGTCCTCTGGGCTCTCGGGATCATGATCGGGGTGAATGTCTGGTTCAACCCATCCCTGGTTCCCTTGAAGAACCTGGGTTTTCGCTTGAGCGGTCTCTATATTCCCGGGTTGACTCTCTATCCACTTGCCATCGTGGGACCGGCAGTGGCCGTCCTGATCGCCGGGGAGAGCATCGCCGGGGAACGCATCAAGGGGACTCTCCGAATGATCCTTTCCCGTCCGGTGTCCCGCTTTCAGGTTTACACCGGTAAGATGTATCTCACCATCCTCTATTCCTTCTTTATCGTTTTTTCGACACTCATCCTGACATCGATCCTGGGAATCATTCTTTTTGGTTCCGGTTCGGTGATCCTGCCGGTCAAGTGGGAAAATATGAGTGCGGGCTTTTTCACCCTCACTGCTCCGGAAGCGGTCTGGCGGATGATTTTAGCCGGAACAACAGTTTCCATCTACATTCTGGCTTTTGCTTCTATTGCCATGTGTCTTTCCTCTTTTATGAATCATTCCTTAGCCAGCCCCATCTTTACCCTGGTTCTCACCGCGGCACTTTCCGTCTTACAAAACTTAGAGGTCTTCAAACCGGTTTCCCCCTATCTCATCACCAGTCATTTCCTCGATTGGCAAACCTTTCTCTCCCGTTCCATCGACTGGAATCAATACCTGGTCGGCTTCCTGGTGGTGATGGTTTACCTCCTGAGTGGTTTTATCATTGGAGCGTTCACTTTCATCCGTCGCGATGAAACCGGATGACCTTTGCTTCAACAGGCACCAGGAACCGGCAGGGTTACCTTTTCACCTTGGGGAAGAAAGGAGTGGATCCACCCCTTAAAATCGACAATGGAAGCAAAAACATAATCGGGTTGAATCTCCTCCACCAAATCCCGGTGAAAAGAATCCCATAAGAC
>JAPLGF010000245.1 GCA_026390275.1 Candidatus Atribacteria bacterium | reverse complement strand
GACGGGCTATTTTATGGGAACCGCTTTATTTTTGGAATTGTTGCTTGGTTTGGGGATTGCCTTGTTGATCAATGAAGAATTTAAAGGGCAATACCTGGTTCGTCTCATCCTCATGCTTCCATTGGCAGCAACCCCTGTGGCAGTGAGCTACATGTGGAGGATCATGTATAATCCTACTCAGGGAATCATAAACTATTTTTTAAGACTGTTTCATCTCCCTGGCTGGGCTGGGATTTTCGATTTTATGACCGCTATGCCATCTATCATCATTGTCGATATTTGGCAGTGGACCCCGTTCATGTCTCTCATTATCCTTGCCGGTTTGATGTCAATACCGCAAGAGCCAATTGAAGCATCAAGGGTGGATGGAGCTACACCAATTCAAACCTTCAGGTATGTTACCCTCCCACTTTTAAAGCCGGTGATGGCGGTTGGGGTATTGCTCCGAACAATAGATCTATTTAAGACATTCGATATTATTTATGCCTTGACCGGAGGGGGACCAGGAAGAGCCACCGAAACGCTAAACGTGCATATTTATCTCAGTGCTTTCCGTAGTCTGGAAATGGGGTACGCAACTGCGATGACCCTTATTGCCTTGGCTATTATTACGGTTCTTTGTACCGTATTTATTCGTATTGCGAGGATTGAAACATGATTTGTAAATTGGGAAGGATAGTCAATGGATGAAATAAAAGTGGGAAAAAGAAAAAAACGAGTCGGCGGTAAAATACTGAAAAGGATTGCCATAGCAATTGTTACCCTGCTGTCCCTTTTTCCCATTGCTTGGATCGTTTTGACCTCGCTCAAAACTGATGTGGAAGCCGTCGCCATGCCTCCCAAGTGGATCTTCCGGCCAATTTATCAGAATTATATCGAGGCTCTTATTGAGAAGGGATTTTTGGAGAATTTTCTCAACAGCGTTATCGTTGCCTGTGTTTCCATTTTTATCGTTTTACTGGTTGGTGTCCCCGCCGCTTATAGTCTGGCCCGTTTTAGCTTTCGTGGGAAAAAAGATATAGCATTCTGGATTCTTTCGACCCGTATGGCTCCTCCGATCACATTCCTCATCCCTTTTTTTCTCATGTTCCGTACACTGGGTTTGAATGATACTCTTGTTGGGTTGATTATCCTTCATATTACCATCAATCTTGCTCTTGTTATCTGGATGATGAGAGGCTTTTTTCAAGAAATACCGGTTGAGGTAGAAGAAGCCGCCATGGTTGATGGGTGTAGCCCGCTCCAAGCTTTTTTTAAAATCAGTGTTCCCATTGCCTCAACTGGTATTTTTGCCACCGCCATACTGAGTTTTATATTTTCCTGGAATGAATTAATGTTTGCCATCGTTCTTTCCAGTAATAAAGCAGTGACTGCTCCCGCTGCAATCTATAACTTCATCGGCTATTACGAAGTGAGGTGGGGAGTGTTGTGTGCCGCCAGTGTCATCGTGTTGGTGCCGGTCATGGTGTTCATTATGTTGGTGCAGAAAAATCTTATTCGAGGCCTGACGTTTGGAGCCATCAAATAAAGCTTCTATCGAACTTTGCCATTTCTAAAGCGGATTTGTAGAGGAAGGATGAGGAGAAAATGACACCTCTCGAAAGATTCAAAATAGCAGCACGACGAGGTATACCAGATCAGATCCCCGTTGCTCCTTTTGCTACCGGGCATTTTATAAGTAAGTTTGCTGGAATAACGGAAAAGGACTACTGGTGGGATCCAGTTCAGAAATTTAACGCTCAGGTGAAGCTTCACGACCAATTTCCGGGAGTGATGTTTTATCCCGGGATATGGCCGGATTTTACAATAGTTACGGAGTGTTCACACTTTTGCGAAATTTATTGGCCGGCAGATGCAAGCCCGCAGATAATAAAACACATTTCCGATGTCCATGCTATTGAGCCTCCAGATCCATGGAAAGATGGATTCATGCCCAAAATGTTAGAAACATATCGATACATGCAGGATCATCTTCCAAAGAACCTTCGGGAATTTGAATATCTTGATGGATTTGCAACCACTTTAGGGCCAACCGATATTGCTGGCCTAATCATGGGTTATCCCACTTTTTTGGAGAAAATCTATACCAACCCAGATGATATCCATACCTTAATGAAAGTAACAACAGAAACAGCGATACGATCACTGAAAGCCCAGGAGCAGGTGAGTGGAACGTTAAAAAGGTTTATCGTCTTTGATGATATTATCGGATTCATTTCACCAAAACATTTTCGGGAGTTCAGTTTACCCTATATAAAACAAGTATTTGCTTCTTTCCCTTATGCAATGGGCATCTTCCACTGTGATGCAAATAGCACCCATCTTCTTGAGGACATTATGGGCATTGGGATGGACGTTTTTAATTTCGGGCCCGAGATTGACATCAGGTATATAAAAGAAAAAATCGGCAGTAAGGTTTGTTTGCTTGGAAATATGATGTCTCTGCCGTTGAAAAATTCGCCGTCTTCCCGAACCCTGAAAGAGGCAACCCCCGAAGAGGTGGATGAAACCTGTCGTGAATTGATAGAGGTGGGAATGGTTGGTGGCGGATATATATTGTCGACCGGTAGTGGGATTGCCGGCGGGACACCCAATAAAAACATTTGGGCCATGATACACGTAGCAGAAAAATATGGTAAGTACTGACATTTTTTTAGATCAGTTAAATGTGTTAAGAACTTCATCGGAAAACCAGTACCGGCTACGATCAATATAGAACTATGTGCTATGAAACAGGTTTAAATTTCAACAAGCCGATTTCTATTCAAGATAGAGAAAGAATCTGTTTTTTTTCCAGGAGGGTAACACCATACCATGGTAGAACGGCTGGGGAAGAGATGACGGATTCGTTAGGGTTATTTCGCCCAACTTCACTATCTAAAGAGCTAAAAAGCCTGTAAATAAAGGATTTTCATTTTTTAGTTTAGACTACGGAGCTAAAGAACTCCTTCGCCTTATCAAAGTGAGTAAAGTACTTCTCCTCCATCTGGAATATTTTTAAGATTTTCTTCACTTCCTGGGTAAGAGGGGTGATGACTTTGGTCTCTCCTTCCAGTGAAAGATTGGTCGTACCTCCACCAAATCTTTGAGCTCCCGGAAACTATCCTCCACCCATTTTAAGCCTTTATAGTGTCTCTCCACTTCTTCATCCTTTAGATCCGAGGCCGTGGTTTTGAGGATATATTTTTCACTTCCTCTCCATTGTCTTCATAGATGGTCACCGGTATCCGCTCATCGAAGAGTTCTGGTTGGATGTTTTTCGAGAAGAGGAGCTCCCGGGCCTCGCAATGAGTGAGGGCGACGATATAGTCCAGGTTTTCTTTTTCTAAGAATTGGAGGTTCTCGGCGGTGATCATTCCCCGATCTCCAATGAAGATGGGTTTAGGAAACGATAGACTAGTACCTGTACTTTCTCACCATGAAACCCCTTCATGGGGTGGTCATGTACACATTCTCCGGGATGACGTTCCCCAAGAGGGTATCGTTCAGCTGGGCGTATGGGCCGTCATACTTGGGCGGCGCCAGTTGATCCGGAGGGTATACCTTGGGGTGCGGGTACCAGGCAAAATCCGAAACAACAGCCATCCGTTGACGGATCTCGCTCTTGGAGACATTGATCACTAGCAGGTCCGTGGCAATCACCACGGGACCTTTATACCAGCTGCGGATGTCGTTCAAAGCGGGACCGGTGGTATCGTCGTTGACCTGAAAATGGGTCGCCACGGCCAACCGGGGGTTGGTTTGGCTGAAAATGTAGCCGAGAGCTTTCTGTGGTGTGTGAGAATTATTCTGGACAGCTGTGGCGAACGAGACCGCTTGCTTCCAGCCCTTGTCACCCGGCTTTAGTCCGGAATTCTTGCTGGCCCACACTTCCGGCGGGACGACCATCTCGTGGATTAGAACGTCCACCCCTTTGGCTTGCTCAACCATGTAATTGTTTGGTCTTGTGTCGCCGGAAAAAACCATCGACAAACCATTCCACTCCAGTTTGTAGCTGATGCTGCCATTCCGATCGTGCACCGCCGGGAAATGGGTGATTTTCACGCCGTTCGCTTCATAAGCGATCCCACCCACGGTCATGTAGGGCAATTCCTTGGCCACGATGTCATAACCATCCCCGCCGTTTTTAAGGCCTGTGGTGACAAAGCTGAAGGCTTCTTCGTGCCATTTCATCAGTTTTTTCAGGTTGTCGGCGAACGCTATCGTCCCCTCCTCGGGGTTGTCGGCGGAGGGTCCGTAAAGGTAAAGAGGTGATTTGCGGTCCTGGGAAGGCCCGAAACAATAGAGGGTGATCAAATCACTGACGTGATCCCCGTGCAGATGGGTCAGGAAGACCTTGTCCATGCGGGAAGGGGAAATCCCCATGGCTACATACTTGGAGGACACGCCCGATCCGAAGTCGAAAACGAAACTGTCCCCGTTGCCCAATTCCACAAACACGCTGTTGCATTGCTGGGCGATTCGCGGCAGAAATGAGGTACCCATAAAGGAAATCCGCATCTGGTCCGCTGCCAGCGGCTCCCCGGGCGTGAACGCTTCCAGCTTCTCGGTGGGTCCGCTGGTAGGGTTGTTGGAGCTGGTGCAGCTACCCAGGAAGATCCCAAAGGTTAGCCCTCCAACGATGAGCCCTACTAAAAGCCTTATACCATTTCCTCGCGGTAGATTCCTCTTCATCTTGCTCCTCCTTTGTAACTACTCAGGTTGATTTTGCGAGCCTTTTTCTACCAGGATCTCCAGGATAAACCAGATTCTGCTGGTCTGCACCAGGCTGTTGCTCGCACCTTTATTCTACAGCCGCTCACCCCGCCTTGTCACGCTGAGCCGTCCCTACCTTTCAAAGGAGGATCAGCACACCCATCAGCCAGAATACCGGAGCCAGATACCGGGATATTCGGGGACATGATACTAATTTCTTGACTGTACCATTCGCTTTTCTTATTCTTTTGGCTCCTCGTTATTTTTTGTGGGTAGTCTCTGGATTGCGTATACCGGATTATCCGGACGGCGATTCCGGAGGCAGATAGGGAGGTGACGATGACATAACAGCCGTCCAGGTGACTCTTCTGGGTAATCCGTTCCTGGTCCCGGCAGAAGGTGAACGAGCCTTCCTCCACGGTGTACCGAAAGTATGGTTCCACCTTCCAGCGGTTGATCCAGCGCAGGACCCGGGCGAGGATTTTCTCCTTTCTCTTCAGGCGGCCGGTGACCACCAGCCGTTCGAGGGCGGCCAATTTCTCCTCGGTCTTGGCCAGCAGGGCTTCCCGGGTAGAGGGATTCCGGCACAGGACATAGCGACGGCCGCCCTCTTCCACTGTGGTCAGGGAGCGTTCATCGAACAGAGAGAGCTGGAGGGGATGGGTGCTCGCTTTGGCCAGTTTCCGGATGTCTGCGCGGCGCAGGGCCAGGATATCTCCCAGCGGCAGGGAATGCCGATATTCCAGGCTCTGGGGGGGGAAAGGAGGCTGTGTGGCCCCGCAGAGCGGTATCCAAAGCCTCTACCGCTTCCGGAGGAAGACCGGAGAGGTTGAACACGGTGCGGGTGCGTATGTAAATATAGAAACAAACTGATTACTCATTATACTAAACAGCGATAAAGGTGTGGTTGAGGGATTTTCGGGGAAAGGATGTGAAACTTTCACTATACCATTATCCTGCCATCGAGAGGCACATCGAATGAACCATTTTGGAAGAAAACAACGATTTTTGCTTTTATTCAAATGGAACAAAGAAGCCTTGATCAGATACTATAAATTGAGAAGAGGTGAAAAAATGAAAACTCTATCATGGTTGATAGCCCTACTGGTTACCTTCGTTATTTGTCCTTTCGCTTATGGGTACAATCGTTATGGTGATTACGGAAACTGGCATCATATGATGCCCTGGGGAGGAAGTTGGGGAGAGGGAGGCGGTTTCATCATGGGACTGCTCGGTTTAATAATTGTGGTGGTGCTTGTCTACTTTGTTTTCAGGAATGTACACTGTGCTTCATATCATTCACAGGTTGAGAGAACCACTGCTCTGGATATCTTGAAGAAACGCTATGCCCGGGGAGAAATCACCAAAGCAGAGTTTGATCAGATGAAGCACGATTTGGAAGAATAGACGAAACATGAATTTCAGATAATACGATGAGAGTTTCATTAAGACTGTATCCAGTAGGGCACTCATCTGTAATCAAATAAGATCAGCACAGTACCAATGAAGAAAATCGCGGTGGTCGGCAGTGTTGATACCAACATCGCTTTTGCGGCTGCGATATTGAGGGATGTACGGCTATGATGCCTGATGCGCGGTCGGCGGCGTGTTTGCTTGGGTTCAGATGGGCAGAAAACTGATGAAGAAAGAGAGAATATTCCTGGACTGCTGGATAAAGATATTTTCTCAGTCTTCTAGGATTTTTTATTCTAACATCGTATGTTTAAAATATATTAGAAAAGAGTAAAGGAGGTTTACCATGGAAGATAAGAATATGCCCCACAAGGGTCACGAGAAACACCTGTGCTATCTTCAGGAGAAGGGTTATATCCAATCAAACCCTGAGGACTACAAGAAACTGGTGAAAAACGGCCAATACTATTGTACCGGATGTGGGCGGGTCGCAGCCAAGTCGGAAAACCTATGCGCTCCAGAAAAACTGTAATCACTGACAAAAAAGACGAGGATTAGCCATTCATGGTACTACTTCCAAAAGAAATATACAGTATTCCATAGTAGCACCATGAATATCCAGCTCTTCAACGTTCCCTTTTTCCTTCCTTTTTTGGTGAGCTCGTTCATCACCCTTCTTTAGAATACTGGGATCGAGTAATTATCATACCTGTTCTTTACCGGCTCGTATTATTCACTGAAAACCAACTATTTGATCTTCCGGCCATAAAAAACCTTCAAGGAAGACGGATCACAGAGCTCTTCCCAGGTTTTGACCACTTCCTGCTGAGATTCACTTTTCAGAACTTTCTGCCAGGCTTCCCAGCTCTCAGCGTCGATATCTTCCACTATTTGATAGGTGATCTCTCCCTGATCGGTTCCCTCAATCTCATAGACTTCGAACCGATACACTCCGGGTTGAAATGGAGTCACCTTTTGATCCATACTCACCGACCATTTTCGGAACTCTTCTACGGTCACTCCAGGTCGCAATCGATACATTGAGAAAATCTTCTGCATTGGTAGCCTCCTCTTTTTTAAAAGACTCACCCTTTAGTGTACCTCTTTGTCAGGACACAATTCACTGAAAGTTAAAGTGACAAACTCCGGTTGTTTATTAGGTTGATCTTCGTGATAATTCCCTGATTTTTCATTTCGAATTATTCGTTCTAAAAACATTTATCAAAAAGTCATTTGTGTATAACTTTTTCTATGGAGATAGACCTCAAAAAAGTAGAGTCCCCATATGTAATGGTGTAAATAGAAAGAGCCATTTTCAAAAACCTCGGTTAGAATGTAGTTTGCAAACAAAACACTAAAACCGGAGGGATTTGAAATGGCTCAATATCAGATTACCGTAAATTCAGAACTTTTGCATCACCTTTTTTTGAAAAACACCAAAGATTCAGGGATGGCGGAACTCTTGGAATCAGTCTTAAATCAGATTTTACAAGCTCAGGTCACTGAGCAACTGGAAGCGGAATACTATGAACGAACCTATACCTGCAAAGGTTACCGGAATGGAACCTATCCCCATACTCTTTCCACCCGGGTGGGAAGTCTCATCCTG
>JAPLGF010000198.1 GCA_026390275.1 Candidatus Atribacteria bacterium | reverse complement strand
CTAATTCCATTGTTTCACCGCCATATATAACTATACTACTGATTATATCATGGCGATATTTTCCAAGCAAGATAGAAGTCAAGAACGGCAATTCATCCCCCACCTAAGAGGTGGGAGACTTCTTGCCGTACCGGTTAAATTTGCAGGAACATCATACTGGTACGATGTTCCTGCAATGAAAAAACCATTACAAAATGTGGTTCAGGAGGAGCTGTTCGATCTCGGCTCCCGAGAGTTCTGATGAATTATAAGAATAGGCTACTTCACCCAGGGTATTGATCAGAACCAAAGCTGGAATCCCACTACTAAAAAATTGATGGTACACCACCCTACCGGGATCGTACAAAATGGGGAAAGATAACCCATATTGGGCGCGGAACTGTTCCAGCTCAGAAATGGAACTAGAAACACCAATACCCAACACTACTAAGCTTTTGCTATCATGGTATTGATTATAGATCCGTTCGATTTGAGGAACTTCATTGCGACAGTGAGGACAGGAATAACTAAAGAGGGTCAAAAGAACCGGTTTCCCACGAAATTCACTTAAAGAAATTTCGTTTCCATTTAAATCCGGCAAGGTAAAATTTACCGCGTTAGGTGATTCCACCACGGAAGAGGTCGAAGCCGGGGAAGGAACCGGGGTCGATGGCGTCTGGATAGTATTGGGGAACAAAGAACATCCCGACAACAAGTAAAGAATTATGATGGCCCCATTGACCACCAGAATCGGGTAAAGGGTTTTCTTCATCCATTTCACCTCATTGTATTAGATTTTTTATGCGAGAAGATCCCCCCCCTTGATATCATTCACCCCCAGAAACGATGCGAATATCTTTCCGGAGTTGATCGAGAATCTGTGTTTCAGTGACTGGACGGATCGATCGTTTCTGGTTTTCAGTGAATAACGAATACACCTTCTCAGCGTAATTATAGAACATCTTCACAGTGTTGGCACTCCCGGCCTGCTTTTCTCTGTCCATAGTCATCAAAATGGAAAGTAAAATGCGTTCATAATTCCCGGTGACCAGGGGTGCGAGTTGAATCGAGTGAAAATATTCTTCGAATGCCCGATCCAGTTCCCGGTTCTCCAGGAATAGATCTCCCCGTTGTCGGTAATACTCGTAACTCCACGGTTCAAGAAGAAGTGCTTTTTCAATCTTCTCTCGGGCTAGATCATAAAACTCCCGTTTCCCGTTTTGTTGATAGAGGGTATTAGCTAAAACACTCAATTGATACCATGCTCGGTCATGAAAAGGATTGAGGGATATGGTTCTTTCCCAATACCATGCGGTCTTGGGGATGTTATTCTCATCGCGCATCCAGTTTCCAGTTTGGAAGTAGTATTCGGCATTCCCCAGGGAGATACTGATTACTAAAAGAACCACCGAGGCAATGAAAAGTGGAAGAAATGGTACTCTCCATGATAGTCGTGGATTCCCGAATGAAGAAACGAGAAGAGCCAGAAGTGTCCAGGCTAAGATATGATAGGCTCCCATAGAAAAGTTAAGGTCAACCGCACTGTGAATAAAAATATTCCCCACGGCTACCCCTAAAAAGGTCATCAATAGAGTGACCGAATCAGAGGGATGATGGTTTTGAATAAATTTCCAGAAGGAACGAAAAGAAAAGAAGAGCAAAAGGAGAAGAAAGAGAAGACCCGAGAAACCGACTTCCACCAGAGTGTCAAAATACAGGCTGTGTGAAAACTTGGTATAGTAGGTAAAGGACTGAAAAGCAAAGTAATGAGCCGCCCACCCTCCTCCTCCCCAACCCAGGAGGGGTCGCTGCCTGCTCATCTTGAGAGCATCTCGATAAAAAAACAGCCGGTCAGAAACATTTTTAGTCTGTAAACTGATTTCCAGATCTTTCCCCTCGAATTCTCGGGTCATGATACCTCGTTCGGTATCGATCTGCAGAAAAAAGAGAAAGATCAACTCGCAGGCAACAATGATGATTAAAAAAATCAAAAGGCGGGAACGAGAAATACGAAGAGTGAACGCCCCGGAAAAAATTCGATGAAAAAAGGAAAAAAGGAGAAGACTGAAAGTGAGTGCCAAACCGAAAAAAACCCAGAAACGAGCAGAGAGGCTTTGTATCAAACAATGATCTAAGGTAGATTGAAGAAAAATCAACGGAGTAACCAGGGCGATCAGAGAAAATGCGCTTTCTATTCTCCATTCTTCATTCTTCAGGATAAAAAAGAGGAAACCCACTGAGATCAGGAAGGCAAGATTCCCTCCCCGAGAAAAAGCAAAAAGAAATCCCGCAAAAATGATGAAATTCAGGATAAAAAAGATGATTTTCTTCCCGAATTTTTTTTGTTGAATAAGAACAAAGAGACCCAGAAAGAAACACGATACATAAAAAGAGGCCGCCGTATTCTGGTACTGGAATGTCGACGCCACTCTCTGGTAGAAGTAAAGCCCCCAAAAACTCATCCCGAAAAGGTGTTGTACGAAATCCGGAATAAATTTTAAAGCACCAAAAAAACCGATCAGGCTAAGGACGGCAGCATTCACCACCACCACCTGAACCAGAAATACTTTCTGAAATAGCTCCTGGAACAGCATCCCCACCAGAATAAAAAGAAAAAACCAGGCTCCGTAACAGAGAAAAATACCGAATGCGGATCCTTTACTCGCGGGGAAGAACAGGGAACAACCATACACCACGACCAGGAGAAGAAATAAAAGATGTTCAATTCTGAACTGAAGGACGTTGGTTTTCCTTTTGATGGTATACGCACCATAGATCAGAGAGGCTAAAAAGATCAGGCTGACAAAAGGGATTTTATAAAAATCAGGATAGAGACCCCGGTAGTAGGGAGAGAGAAGAATGACTCCCAGAATGATCCAGCGGGGAACCAGTTCCCCGAAACGGGCAGGGAGAAATGGAATCATGGTTGGAATGCCTGAAGTCGGGTGGTAATCTCCAAAATCATATTCGTGAGGTTCTGTGATGTAGGAATCGGAACGATGGAACGAGCAGCAAAACCCTGAAAGAGGTCTCCCACAGCCAATGCTTTTTGGAAATAGAAACGGGCCCGTTCTGCATCTCCCTGAGACAAATAGAATTCTGCGATTGAACGGCAGGTGGCACAAAAGTGTTCATATCGGGTGATGATAAAAGGAGCCTCCAGAATCGATTCTTCAAATAAACGTACACCGGTGTCAAAATTTCCTCTTTCCACCGAGAGCACTGCCATGTTCTCTAAGTAGAGTGCATTGAAGGGAGCAAGATCGAGAGCCCGAACGGCATTTTTAATACTCAATTCTCGAGTGGCCTGGTCTTTTTGGGTAATAAAAATGGTTCGATAGATCTGACTCAACGCATGGTAATTTCCGGCATTCCAGGGTTCTCTCTGAATAGCAGTCTGGTAGTACATCTCAGCGGTCTGGATTTCCCCCCGGGAGGCGAAATACTCCCCCCAAATTGCCGCTCGCACTCCTCCATTGAGAAAGAGGGAGAGGATTAAAAACCCCAGACACACTACAACACTGATTTCTGAACGGAACTGCATTTTCCAGGAAAAAGAAGATTTTGGGTTTCTTTTCAGGGCTTGATCGACCCAAGCACAAAAAAACCAGATCGCGAATTGATACGCTCCCAGAGAAAAATTCACGTCAACAAAGCTATGAGAGAACCCCATGAAAAGAATCCCCAATGTTCCCACCAGGATAATCAATTCATCAGAAGTGAGACGTTTGATCTGCCGAATACCGGTAATAAAGAGAGAACCCAAAAAAACTCCCAAAAGGAAAAGACCCAAAATGCCTGATTCAACGAGAACCTGCAGGTAGTAATTATGAGTACTCTCACTAAAATAGGGATAAGATTGAATAGCTAAATAGCGAGCCATCCACCCTCCTCCTCCCCATCCGCTCACCGGGCGCTGCAGAAAGAGGTGAATGGCATCCCGATAAAAAATCCACCGCTCCTGGCTGATAATGGTACCAAGAGTGATGTTCCGTAAACGATTGGATAGGGGGGAGGTGAATAATCCCGAATACCAGGAGAGGAGGAGTAAAATCATTATTCCGGCTCCCACAATTGCTCCAGTGAGGAAATAGGAGCGGTTGGATATAGAAAGGACCTTTTTCTCCACCAAAGCGAACCCAAACTGGCAGCCGACAAGCAGAAGTGAACCGATTAGGAGCAAACCGATAAACTTCCCGGCCTGAGCATGAACCAGACTGAATTCCAAAAAAGGAGAGAGAGGAAGAAAAATCAGGAACGAAAAGAGTAAGAGAAAGAAAAAAATAATTTTTTGACGACGGGGAAGAAGAAAAAGAAGAAGAATAATCGTCACCACGAGCATTAAAAGAGCTCCCCGGGAATTGGTAAAGAAAAATCCCGTAATGAGGAGAAACATCATCCCCACCGAAAGGATTCGTTTCAGTTTTTGCTCCTCCAGAAAGAAGAACAGGAGGGAAGCGCAATACCCCATGGCAATATAAGCAGCAGTGGTATTTGGATATTGTAGGGTAGATTGCAATCGGTTGATTTCCCGCAGGTAGAGATCATGCATATTCATCCCCAGGGGGCGACCAGCAGGGTTGATCCATCCAAACTGGTAAAAGTAACCAAGAAAAATAAGGATGATACCGTTGAGAGCAAAGAGAAACAGGGCCTTTTTTTTACTTTCCGGGGTTTGAAAAGCATCGCTGGCCACCAGAAAAAAAATAAAAAAGGTAAAAATATTGAAAAACTCCCGGAGAGCCAACCCCCGATCCGCAGCAAAGAAAACATTCACCCCATAGAAAATGGCAAAAAAGAAAAAAGCCCATTCTGGGAGGGTTTGCAGCGAAGTTTTCTTTCGGAGTACAACAGAACGGTAAAGGAAAAAAAAGGCGGCCACCACATATACGATCGAAAAGAAAGGAAAACGTTCGTAGTCAAAATACAATCCACGATAATAGGGAGAAAGAAGGACTAACCCCAGAAGAACCCCCTGGAAAGCTTGCTCCATCCAGGGAACGGGTTTCGCAGGAGATAGAGAGTGGTTTTTTTCTGCTTTCTTTCCTCTTTTTATACTTTTATCCGGCATAAGAGGGGGAACACCTTTCATTATTAAATGTGCTATAACTCTTTTACGACAGAACTTCCTCCATTCTATTGAATGTCCCTATTCTTTTCAAGACAAAAAACGGAAATAATCACCTGAGGCCGGAGAAAAACCTTCCCAATGAAGTATTAAGATTGAATATCGGCAACTGTTCCTACCAGGACATCACCCGCTTCTGACTCGATTCGAACCGGAACAACTGTATCGAGATGATAGTCTCGGGTATTATTTACCAGCACGGGAATGTAGTTCTCGGAATAACCGGATGATTTGCGGGCCGATGCCGTCGATTCAATCAGGACGTTCAGGGTTTGACCAATGAACTGATGCTGGTAGTCCTGCCTGCTGGTCCGGGCAATATCCAAAAGTATTTTCTCTCTTCTTTTCTTTTCTCTAAATGGAATTCCCCCTTCCCGTTCCATGGTAAATGCCCGGGTACCGGAACGAGACGAA
>JAPLGF010000120.1 GCA_026390275.1 Candidatus Atribacteria bacterium | reverse complement strand
GCCAGTTTGACCTGTTCGGCGTGCGCAAAGACCGGAGAGGCGACATACACCGCCTCTATATCAGCTCGCAGGAGCTCCTCAACACTGGAATAACACTGTCCGATACCAAATTCCTTCCCCACCTCCTGGCTCACATCAGGAGCAGCATCCATGAGAGCGACGATTTCACTCTGTACGGCATATTTCACCACCTCGGGGATGGTCCGACGACGGGCAATGCCCCCCGCTCCCATCACTCCCCATTTAACCTTCAAATCAATCCCCTCCTCCGGGATGAAGAAAATGACAATTTATCCCTTTTCTAGAAAAATGACCCGGACGGGGGCTCCGGATGTCCCTTTCACTTTCATGGGGAGACAGATGAGCTGTCCTTCCGAACCGGAAACCTGATCCAGATTCACCAACGGGGCAAGTAAAAGAATATCCTGTCCAAAAAGTGCGCCCAGAAACCCACCCTTCTCCTCCGGATTATCCTCCGACCAGGAGGCTTCGATGCAGGGAATATCCACCCCCAAGATACTGATGCGCTGCTCCAGAACCCACTCCAAGGCATTCCGTCGCATATTGGGACCCTGCAACACGTATCCTGGTTTATTCCACATTCTATCCCAGCCGGTGTGGATGATTAATGCATCGCCCTGATCGATTTTCGGGGCATGTTTTTCCAGCAAATCCGCATCGATGAGCACTTTGGGTTTTTGTTCAGGGAGATGAACAATTTTTACCGGGCGGAAAAAACGTTCAATGGAATATTCATCGAGATTCTTCCCCTTCGGCAAGATATGTGATCCGGCTTCTAAATAAGTCCCGGAAATGGTACAGATGGTAATCCGGGAAGAAAAGAACCTGTTTTGCGCAATATTCGCCACTTCCATGACTTCCACCCGGGGAATCACCTGCTCATTACCGGGAAGTTCATGATATCCCCACAACCCATTCTCGAGCATACCGGTGAGATCAATCATTTTCCCCATTGTTTTACCTCCATGACATCAATAAAAAACGTTGTCCCCTTCCCCGGCCCTGATCACCTCTGGAGAGAGGAGTATCCCTTCCCTCTTTTGGTGGTACCAGAAGCATGGGAGGCGGTCTGATTTCTAATAAAGGGTATATCCCCCATCCACCATGAGCACCGAACCGGTCATGAAGGTATTGGAATCCGACGCTAAAAAAAGAATAGGGCTGGCTAATTCCTCCGGGTTCCCCACCCGACGGAGGGGGGTCATCTCCACCACCCGCTTATAAAACTCCCCTTCTTTTTCGAAGAATTCCCGGTTGGGATCGGTGAGAAAATATCCGGGGGCCAAGGCATTCACCAGAATGTTATACGGCGCCCATTCCACCGCCAGTGCCCGGGTAAACGCCACCATGGTATGCTTGGAACAATCATACGAACCAACATGGGTTCCTTTATTCATGATGTACCCCGCCATGGAAGCAATATTAATGATTTTTCCTTTCTTTTGCCTGATCATCTGTTTTCCCACCTGGCGGGTACAGATAAAAGTCCCGGTGACATTATTGTCCATCACGTAATTCCATTGCTCCAGGGTGGTATCCTCCAGGGGAATATTAATCCGGGGAGCCGCGGCATTGTTCACCAGAATATCAATCCGCCCCATTTTTTCGACGGCACTCTTCACCATCGTTTCCATGCTCTTCTCATCAGTGATATCCACCGAATACCAGACGCACTCCCGTCCCAATCCCTCGATCTCTTCTGATACTTTCTGGAGTCGTTCCTGATCCCTTCCAATAATGATGAGGGAAGCTCCCCCCTCGGCCAATGTCCGGGCAAACACCCTTCCCAACCCTTTGCTTGCTCCGGTAACCATGGCTACTTTTCCACTCAAATCAAAGTATTTTTCGGTTACATTCATACGAATCCCCCTTCTTTCCTGACTTACCGTCTCATTACAGTATAATCCGTCCAGGCAAACTTCTGGAAGGAAAGGGGAAAAAAAGAGAGGAATGGAAAGCTGTAAACGGTAAAAAAGAAGACGAAAATAAAGAGGATTAAACAGAGAGGAAAAAGTGGAGCGGGAAACGGGACTCGAACCCGCGACAATCAGCTTGGAGGGCTGGAGCTCTACCAACTGAGCTATTCCCGCTCACCTTTCTTCTTTCGAATTATAACATACTCCCCCCATAAAATACAGTGAGAAGTGAGGAATGAGTATATTCATTTCTCAAAAAGAATGATAGACTTCTTCTCCGAAGTGGACATGCGTTGCCTCTCAATAGAATTGGTTCGCAACGGAGCGAACCGCCGAATGTTTGGAAATGAGGGATCAATAAATGAATAACTATGACGTGATTGTCATCGGCGGAGGTCATGCCGGTTGCGAAGCCAGCCATGCGGCGGCAACCATGGGCCTGCGGACCCTCCTCATCACCACCACCATTCACCATATCGCCCTGATGCCCTGTAACCCGGCGATCGGGGGACCGGGAAAAGGACATGTCGTGAAGGAAATTGATGCCCTGGGAGGGTTGATGGCGAAAGCCACCGATCAATCTACCCTGCACATTCGACGGGTCAACACCGGAAAAGGTCCGGCCGTTCAGACCCTGCGGGCACAGACGCAACGGGATCAGTACAGTCTCATCATCCGGTCATACTTAGAACAGAACCCCTTTCTCCATATCTTTCAAGGAGAAGCAGAAGAAGCTCTGGCGGATGACCAGGGGAAAATTTGCGGAGTGCGGGTCAGATATGGGACCGTATTTCCCTGCCGGGCGGTGGTGGTAGCCACTGGTACTTTCCTGAATGGCGTCATTCGGCTGGGAGAAATCAGCTTCCCGGCTGGACGACACGGGGAATTTCCGGCTCAATTCCTGAACGGGTCGCTCCAGAAACTCGGACTCAAGGCGGGCCGTCTCAACACCTGCACCCCCCCACGGATCGATCGGAGAACGATTGATTATGCCCAGCTCGATGAGCAACAAAGCGACGAGGAACCCCTCTGTTTCTCTTCCCAGAGCGTTCCCCGGGTGTATACTGGCTCCTCGGTTTTTCTCACCCGCACCACCGAAAAAACGTGCGACATCATCCGAAAAAATTTTAATCGTTCCCCTCTACTGTACGCCTGGGCTGACACCTCCCCGGTCCGGGAATGTCCTTCCCTGGAAGATAAGATTTACCGCTTTCCGGACCATACTCATCATCTCGTTTTCTTAGAACCGGAAGGAATCGATAACAACGAGATCTATGTCCAGGGAGTGTTCACCTCCCTCCCGGAAGAAGTCCAGTGGGAAATTCTACATTCCATTCCCGGTCTGGAACGTTGTCAGATCATACGACCGGGTTATGGAATCGAGTATGATTACCTCTTCCCCACCCAACTCCATGCCTCTTTAGAATGCCGGACCATTCCCGGGCTCTTCTTAGCGGGCCAGATCAATGGGACCTCGGGATACGAAGAAGCAGCCGCTCAGGGAATCCTGGCTGGAATCAATGCCGGACGTTTCGTTCAGGGAAAGCCTTCCCTCATTCTGAAGAGAGACGAAAGTTACTTAGGGGTCATGGTGGATGATCTGGTCACCAAAGGAGTGGATGAGCCGTACCGGCTACGAACCGGAAAAGTGGAATACCGCCTGATCGTCCGCCACAGCAATGCCGACCTACGACTTGCCGGTTATGCTCGAGAGGTGGGAATCATCTCCGAACAACGATATCAGAAAGCAATGGCCAAACAACAGGCGATTGAGCAGGAAATCAAGCGGCTGGAGAAACGATCGGTTCCCCCCACCACGGAACTTAACCGCCTTCTGAGTAAAAAAATGACCCCTCCCCTCTCGGAACCAGTTCGCATGGCCACGCTCCTCGCCCGTCCTCAACTCACCTATTACGACCTGGCTCCTTTTGATCCGGAGAGACCATTTCTCCCACCGGAAGCCATCGAGGAAGTGGAGATTCGCATCAGGTACCAGGGGTACATCGACCGGCAACTCCGATCCATCGAATATTTCCGGCATCTGGAAAACAAAACCCTTCCCCCCGACTTTGACTACGCCCGGACCGTGAATCTCCTCTCCTCAGAAGCCCGGGAACGTCTGCAGGAAATGAAACCCGCCACCCTCGGCCAGGCCTCACGCATTCCCGGGGTGAGTCCTTCCGATATCCAGGCGCTGGCCATCCTGCTGGAGAAGCATATTCGGTCGTGAGCATACCCTCTCACTCCCCCCGGAAAAAATTGTTGAGTTGTGGAGTCGTTGAACTTTTCCGTCAGTACAATTCCAAGTATCGTTCCACTTCCCAGGGATGGACGATGCGCTGGAATTCCATCCACTCGTTCCATTTCGCCGTGAGGAAATAATTGAGAATGTGCGATGTCAGGGCGTCTTTCACCACCGGATCCTTTTCCAGCTCATCCAGTGCTTCACCGAGATTCCGGGGAAGATTCCGGATACCGTATTCCTCCCGCTCCTGGCAGCTCATCTCGTAGAGGTTGAGGTTATTGCAGGGCTTTCCGGGATCTAAGAGTTTTTCCACCCCGTCGAATCCCGATTGCAGAATGACCGCAAAGGCTAAGTAGGGGTTGCAGGAAGGGTCAGGACTCCGGAGTTCTGCCCGGGTCCCGTTGCCTCTCTGGGGAGGAACCCGCACCAGGGGACTGCGATTTTTCTCCGCCCAGGCGATGTAGACCGGTGCCTCGTAACCGGGAACCAACCGTTTATAGGAATTGATGAGGGGATTGGTGATGGCGGTGAATGCCGAGACATGCTGGAGAAGTCCGGCGATGAATCCCCGGGCGATGTCGCTGAGCCCATCGGGTTTCTCAGGATCATAAAAAGCATTCGTTCCATTTCGATAGAGCGAAAGATGGGTATGCATTCCGGAACCCGGAACTCCGAATACGGGTTTGGGCATGAAAGTGGCCACGTATCCTTTTTGAATAGCCAGGGTCTTCACCGCTAACTTGAGAGTGATCAGGTTGTCGGCGATTTTCATCGCGTTTCCATAGTGAAAATCGATCTC
Organism: Candidatus Atribacteria bacterium; assembly: GCA_026390275.1. GTDB lineage: Bacteria > Atribacterota > Atribacteria > Atribacterales > Atribacteraceae > JAPLGF01. The sequence goes on along the minus strand of JAPLGF010000120.1, from coordinate 2,610 downwards.
ATGCTGACCGGGACCACATTCATGGTGGGAGGCTTCAATGTTGAAGTTGAGTTCCTCCAGGGCAATCACCATGTCCCGCCGGAGCCGTTCCTCATGGTCAAGAGGGAGAAGATCGAAATAACTCCCCTTGTCCGCGGTATACGGTTTCCCCTGTTCATTCCATTTGAACATGAAAAACTCCGCTTCGGTTCCGATGTTGAGTTCATATCCTTTATCAATCACCCCGGCCAGAACTCGTTTCAGATTCGTCCGGGCACACCCCTCGAAGACGCTTCCATCGGACTTCTGGACATCACAGATGATCCGGGCGACGCGATCCTGTTCTTCCCAGGGACAACACATAAAAGTTTCCAGGTCCGGGACGAGTTTCATATCCGACTCTTCAATCCGCACAAACCCCTCGATGGAAGAACCGTCAAAATTCACTCCTTCGTCCAAAGCCTGGGGAAATCTTTTGGCCGGGATTTCCACGTTCTTGGGAATTCCCAGTACGTCCACAAATTGCAGCCGGACAAACTGGATCTTTAACTCTTTCGCCTGGCGTAAGATATCATCCTTGGTCAAAGACACACTGTTCACTCCTTTGGGATATCAACCAGAGCGAGAAAACTACTCGCCCAGGTCTTTTCCAGTTCAGTATTCTGTTCATTCCATTTTGCCAAGAGAAGGTCTCCTTTTTGTAACTGCTTTTCCAGTTCCCCGGGAGAAGAACTGCCTGCCGATTTCTTTCGTTGAATGGACTTTTTCTCATTCAGCACCTCGATGACCTCCGGTCCCACTCCCTCCACTTCTTTCTGAAGGTCTTCCCACGCCAGATCATGCAGGGTCTGACCAGAAGAGGAGAGTTTCCGAACCAGGGAACCAACCATCTCATGAGCTTTCCGAAAGGGGATCCCCAGGGTGACAAAGTATTCACATAGATCTGTGGCAGTGAGGAAACCAACCTGCAATGCCTGTTCCATTTTATCTATATTGGGGGTGATATGATCCACCAGCCGGGAGGCAATGTGAAACGTTAACCGTCCAATTTCCACGGCCCGGAGAAGAGGAAGCTTATCCTGCTGGAGATCCCGGTTATAGGTGAGGGGAAGCCCTTTTAAAGTCATGGCGAGGCTGATCCAGGACCCGACCATTTCTCCCGTCTTTCCCCGGATGAGTTCCGCTACATCGGGGTTTTTCTTCTGGGGCATGATACTCGACCCGGTGGTGAAGGCATCGTCGATGGTAATAAACTGAAAAGCCGGGGAGCTCCAGAGCACAATCTCCTCTCCCATTCGGCAGAGATGGAGAGAAGCGATGGCCAGATCAGAAAGGACTTCTAAGAGAAAATCGCGATCCGCCACCGTATCCATACTGTTATCCTGGACATTGGGAAAAGCAAGCAGATCGGCCACCAGTTGACAGTCGATGGGAAGGGAAGTCCCAGCCAAAGCCCCCGCCCCCAGGGGAAGAACATTGATCCGCGAAAGGGATTCCTGTAACCGCTCGGCGTCGCGCTGGAACATGAAAAAATATGCCATACAATGATGTCCAAACAACACCGGTTGCGCCGGTTGAAGATGGGTGTATCCCGGCATCACGACGTCCCGGTACCTCCTGGCTTTTTTTAAAAAACTTTCCTGCAGAGCATTGACGGTCCGGATGATCGCCACCACCTGCTCTCGCAGATAGAGTCTCTCATCGAGGACGATCTGGTCATTCCGGCTGCGGGCAGTGTGGAGCTTTCCCGCACTTTCTCCGATCAACTCTTTCAACCGGATTTCCACGGCACTGTGAATGTCTTCAAAACTGGACACATCGTACTGTTTCGTTTCAATCTCTTCCCCTACCTGTTTCAATCCCGTCACCATCTTCTGGTGTTCTTCGGACGTGACAATACCGATCTTCTGCAGCATGGTGGAGTGAGCGATACTCCCCCAGATATCATAACGGTACAGGTACTGATCCTCCTGGATAGAGGTGGAAAAAGCCGCCACTTCCTGATCCAGTTCCTTTTCCATTCGACTTCCCCAGAGACACATCCTCATCATCTTCTAATCCGCACTCTTTCTTCTCGAAATGGCGTCGACTTTGGTGGGAAGACCCCAGAGCTTGATGAACCCCTCGCTGGCAGTTTGATCGAATATGTCTCCTTTATCATAGGTGGCCAATGCAAAATCATAGAGGGAGTGTTCGGATTTCCGGCCCGTGATGTATATGTTCCCTTTGTAGAGCTTGATACGTACCGTCCCACTCACTCGTTTCGCAATTTTAGCCATGAAAGCATCGATGGCATCGCGGAGAGGGGAACACCAGAGCCCTTCGTAAACCAGGTAGGTATATTTTTCATCCAGGATGGGTTTAAAATGAGACACCTCCCGGGGCATGACCAGATTTTCCAGGTCCTGGTGTATCTTATTATATATGGGATTCGCTATTATACTATTGAGATAGCGGCTGAGCGCGCCAACGCTTTTTGTTATGGAAAGCTCGTTGTCGTTCAATATGATCAAGAGGTCCTTATTGAGATGGCCGGCGTGGTTCAGCGCTTCGAATGCCATGCCGCCGCCTAATGCGGCATCGCCTATTACGGCGATTACTTTTTCATTTGTGCCGCGAAGGTCGCGCGCC
>JAPLGF010000305.1 GCA_026390275.1 Candidatus Atribacteria bacterium | reverse complement strand
CCTCCAGCGCCAATGATACTGCCCGGGCAGCTGGGTGGGAAAGTAGGTCGCTGCCGGGATAATGATCTGATCCCGAAGAATAAAAAAGCTGGAGAGAACCTCTCCAGCTTTTTTTGTATCAACTCTTTTTGTTCGTGTTGAATGAATTATTTTATCAGGAAACGAAATCCTGGTTTTGGATGGGTATGATTAAAGAAAAATCCCTTATTCGAAATACTGCAGTGGTGGGAGCCGGCACCTTTCTCTCTCGTATCACGGGATTGGTCCGGGAAATCCTGGTATCGTCTTCTTTTGGGGCTTCATGGATCACCGATGCCTTTTTTATCGCTTATACTATCCCCAATTTGTTACGAAGACTCTTTGCGGAAGGGGCACTCAGCACTTCTGTTGTCCCGGTCTTTTCTCAATACACCACCAAAGGAAAAAAACAAACCCAGGAATTTATTTTAGCGGTTTTTTCCGGGCTGACCCTGGTGGTATGCTCGATTTGTGTAGTGGGAGTTCTCATCTCACCCTGGATTGTTAATGTGGTGGGGGTGGGATTTCGAGGAGATGCCGTCAAGATCCAGTTGGCTACCAACATGACCCGCATCATGTTCCCTTTCCTGCTCCTCATTTCCTGGTCCGCACTGGTGATGGGAATACTCAATACCAGTCATATTTTTAGCTGGTCTGCGATTGCGCCGGTCTTCTTTAATGCAGGAATCATCGGTGCGTTACTGTTTTTAAAATCCTCCACCGGTTCCTATTCTCTGGCATTAGGGGTGATAGTAGGAGGGTTTGGTCAATTTGCCATTCAACTCATCCCGTTTTATAAAAAGGGATTTCGTTTAGGTTGGATCAAGAAATTTTGGTATGACAGCGGGTTTAAAGAAGTGATCAGCCTGATGCTGCCGGTTTCTTTTGCCTTGGCAGTGGGACAGATCAATATCCTGGTCGATCGGGTTATTGCCTCGACTTGCCAAGAAGGAGCCGTCTCCGCTCTCTATTATGCCGATCGGCTTTTAGAACTTCCCCTGGGGATTTTTGGCATTGCCCTTTCCACTGCCATATTGCCTCCCCTGTCGCGACTCAATTTTGAAAATGATCAAACCGGGTGGAAGGAGACCTTTTACCAGGGGCTCCGTTTGGTGGTTTTTATCATGGTTCCCATCATGATTTTTCTTTCGGTTTTCCGGTTCGAGTCGGTGAAGATAGTCTACCAACGGGGCCTTTTCGATGCCATCGCCACTGCCATGACTTCTCAGGGACTCCTTTTTTATGCTCCCGGACTGGTCTTTTTTTCTTTGAATCACATCATCACCAAAGCCTTTTATTCCTTGAAAGATACTGTTACCCCCGTTCGAGTCAGCGTCATCATGGTCGGAATCAATGTGGTACTGGATCTTCTCCTGGTGCGGTATATGAGTTTTGGAGGATTGGCCTTAGCCACCTCTATTGTTGCCGTCCTCAATTTTGTTTTTTTATACCTCTTTTTTAAGAAAAAACATTCCATCCTGGAGGGAGACCGAACGATTAAACCCTGGACTGAGAAGGTCCTCCTTCTGAATGTGGCATTCGGTCTGCTCTGTTTCCTGATGCTCGGTTTTTTCCAGGGGATCCATCACAATCTCATTCTCATTGGTTTCTATCTTCTGGTCGTTTTCGCGCTCTCACTTTTTTATATCATTCTTTCCTTTTTCCTGGGGATCAACGAAGGGAAAGCAGTGCTTTCCTTTATAGTGAAACGAATCAGGCGGAAGGCCTGGGGAGGTGACGTGGTCGAATGAGTACCAACGAATCCTTGAGAAATTTTTGCATCATTGCTCATATCGATCATGGGAAATCCACCCTGGCAGATCGGATCCTTGATATCTGTCATGCTATCCCTAAACAGAAGATGAGAGAGCAGGTTCTTGACCGGATGGATCTGGAACGGGAACGAGGTATCACGATCAAAGCGAAGGCAGTGCGATTACAGTACCATTCACTCACCAGAAATCAGGATTATGTTTTAAACTTGATCGATACCCCGGGACATGCCGATTTTAGTTATGAAGTATCACGAAGTTTGGCTGCCTGCGAAGGGGCTCTCCTGGTGGTTGATGCTGCCCAGGGAGTAGAGGCCCAAACCCTGGCTCATGCTCATTTAGCTCTCACCCAGGGATTAGTGATTCTTCCAGTCATCAACAAGATCGATCTTCCGTCTGCTGACCCGGAACGAGTGGAAAAAGAAATTCAAAAAATCCTGGGTGAGCATCACCTGCCCGTCACCTTGGTGAGTGCAAAGAAGGGAACCGGGGTGGAAGACCTGTTAGAAAGAATCATTGATTTCGTACCGGCTCCCGGTGGAATATCAAATGAACCATTGACTGCTCTCGTTTTTGATTCGGTATATGATTCGTACCGGGGAGTTTTACCATTCTTGCGGGTTTTTCATGGTGAACTGGTCAAGGGTTCGGAAGTGATGATGTTTTCCAATCGACAGGTTTTTCAAGTGGGGGAAGCAGGGATTTTTACCCCTGACATGAAAGAAGTGGATCACCTGAGTGCTGGTGACGTCGGTTATATTGCCTGCAATATTAAAAATATGCAAGATTGCCGGGTCGGTGACACCATTACCTTGGCGCACCATCCTGCTCTTCAGGCGGTTCCCGGTTACCAAAAGGCCAAGTCCATGGTTTTTTGTTGCCTGTACCCGGTGAGTACGGAAGGATATGAAGCCTTGAAAGAAGCCCTGGAAAAACTGCAACTCAATGACGCTTCCCTCTTTTTCGAACCCGATGTTTCAGAAGCTCTCGGTTTTGGTTTTCGTTGCGGCTTCCTCGGCCTTCTCCATATGGAAATCATCCAGGAACGGATTGAAAGAGAATTCAACCTGGATGTCATCGCCACCGCTCCTCATGTTGTCTACAACGTACTCAATAAAAAGGGTGATTTCATTGAAGTCAAGTCCCCCCGTGATTTTCCTTCCGCCGGAGAAATTGAAGAAGCAGAAGAGCCGATAGTGGAAATGAAAATCATTTCTCCTTCCTCCCACATTGGGGGAATCATGGAACTCTGCCAGGAAAAACGGGGAACACTTCTGGATATGACCTACTTAGATGAGAGTATCGTGATCATCCGTTACGATCTTCCCATGGCGGAGATACTCCTGGACTTCTATAACACTCTTAAATCCATCAGTCGGGGATATGGCAGCATGGATTACAATTTTAAGGGATATCGTTCATCGGATCTGGTGAAAATCGATATTCTGGTGAACAAGGAAAAAGTCGACGGTCTTTCGTTCATCAGCCATCAAGAAGGAGCCAACCGAAGAGCCCGAGAATTGGTGACTCGTCTCAGGAAAATTATTCCCCGGCAGCTTTTTACCGTCTCCGTCCAGGCAGCGATCGGCGGGAAAATCATCGCCCGGGAGGACGTGGCAGCCCTGCGAAAAGATGTACTGCAGAAGTGCTATGGGGGGGATATTACCCGAAAAAGAAAACTCCTGGAGAAACAAAAGGCAGGAAAAAAGAGGATGAAGGCAGTGGGAAAAATCAGTCTACCCCAGGAAGCCTTCATGGCTGTTCTGAAAACGGACCAGAAATGAGGACGCTTTCACTCTACTTTCATGTCCCTTTTTGCCAGCGGAAATGTTCCTATTGTGACTTCACATCTTTTCCTTGGGGAAACCAGGACGTGATGGACCGCTATTTTTTACTCCTCCAGAAGGAAATCGAATTACGAATCAGGCAAAACAATTTAGATGGGTGTGAGCTTCAGAGCATTTATTTCGGGGGAGGGACCCCCTCTCTCGTTGATCCGCGATGGATACCAAAAGTTTTTTCCTTTCTCACTCGTTTTTTTCGTTTCTCCCCTTCTATGGAAATCACGATCGAGGTCAATCCGGGGACCATCGATGGGGAATGGTTAAAAACCATTCGTAACGTTGGGGTGAACCGTCTCAGCATTGGGGTACAATCTTTCGACGACCGGTATCTCCGGTTTCTCGGTCGAACCTACCACTCTTTCCAGGTCTTGGAGACCCTCACCAAAGTACAGGAGATTTTTTTCCCGAATTACAGTGTCGATCTCATCTACAGTCTTCCCTTTCAAAGCCTGTCCGACTGGGAAAAGGAAGTCGAAACCCTTCTCTTCTTTTATCCTCCTCACATTTCCATCTATAATCTCACCCTCCATCGGGAAGTTCCCCTCTACCGGTTTCGAAAACAGCATGACCGGGTTTTTCCTACTTCTGATGAGGAGGCGATCTTTTACCGGTGGACCATACAAGAACTGGAGTCACACGGATATCTCAACTATGAAATATCCAACTTTGCTCAACCCGGATACGAATGTCAACACAATCTCGGTTATTGGAAAAACCGGGAATATCTCGGTGTAGGAATATCCGCCTGGTCCTATCTTTCCGGAGTTCGGGAAATGAATACCCATTTTTGGACACCCTACTGCCGTCAGGTCGCCCAGGGACATCTGCCGGTGGTTTTTCATGAAACGTTGACTCACCCGGAGAAACTCAACGAAGATCTCATCCTGGCTCTTCGGACCAGTGAAGGAGTGGTATTGGATGATTT
>JAPLGF010000314.1 GCA_026390275.1 Candidatus Atribacteria bacterium | reverse complement strand
ATGTCTTTAAAAGTTTTGCGGTACAAAAAATACTGGGGACGATTCAGCAAGACCTGCGCGATTTCCGGGTCTTTTTCGATGTCTGGTTCAGCGAAAAAACCCTTTATCAGGACAACGAAGTACAGAAAGTCCTGGATCTCCTCCAAAAAAGAGGCTACACCTACGAAAAAGATGGTGCCCTCTGGTTGAAAACCCAGGCCTGGGGAGACGACAAAGACCGGGTCCTGGTACGGGAAAATGGAATTCCCACCTATTTCGCTTCCGACATCGCCTATCACCTGAACAAATGGAACCGGGGATACCGACATGTGATCGACATTTGGGGAGCCGATCACCACGGTTATATTCCCCGCATGAAGGCCTCGGTGGATGCTTTAGGACTTCCAGAGGACTTTTTGGAAATTTTCATTGTCCAGTTTGTGACGCTTTTACGGGGTGGTGAACCAGAACGGATGTCTACCCGACAGGGTGAATTTGTTCCACTGCGCGATCTCCTCAATGAAGTGGGGACGGATGTGGCACGCTACTACTTCATCATGCGCGATCCGGCCACCCATCTCGAATTCGACATCGAAGAAGCGAAGAAAGAATCCATGGATAACCCGGTTTTTTACTATCAATATGCTCATGCCCGCATCTCATCCGTCTTCCGGGAAGCCCAGAAGCGAAACCTGGCCATTGATATCTTTGATTCCCCGTATTCCACATTTACCAACGATAACGAAAGAACACTGGCCAAAAACCTGATATACTTTCCAGAAGGAGTGAAACGTTCCGCTCTCGCCCGTCAGCCTTATATGATCTGTAATTGTGACCTCATCCTTGGGAAAGGGAATTACTGCCGCTTCGATCGGTCGAATCCTCAAAAGCCGGGGTCTCAGGATCACCATGCAGAAGTTTGACCCCTATATCAACGTCGATGCTGGTACTATGAATCCCTATCAACACGGAGAAGTTTTTGTCACCCAGGATGGAGGAGAAACCGATCTCGATCTTGGTCATTACGAACGGTTCATTGATGAAGAACTCTCACGGTCCAGCAACGTGACAGCCGGGAAGATTTACAGCTCCGTCATCGCCCGGGAGCGGAAAGGTGACTATTTAGGGGCTACTGTGCAGGTGATTCCCCATATCACCAACCAGATCAAAGAGGAAGTGTTTCATCTCCGGGAGGAGAGCGGAGCCGATGTGTCCATCGTAGAAATCGGAGGAACGGTGGGTGATATCGAAGGACTCCCTTTTTTGGAAGCCATCCGGCAGATCAAGAATGACATCGGGAAGACGAACTGTCTCTATGTCCACGTGACACTGATACCGTATCTCGACGCGGCCGGAGAGTTAAAATCCAAACCTACCCAGCACAGCGTGAAGGAGCTCCGAAGCATCGGGGTCCAACCGGATATGATTGTCTGCCGATCTTCACATTTTATGACCCGGGAGGTCATTTCCAAGATCGCCCTCTTTTGTGATATCGAGAAAGAAGCCATCATCCCGGTCCTGGATGTCGAATCCATCTATGAGGTTCCCCTCATCCTGGAAGAAAAAGGAGTGGGTAACCTGATCCTTAATAAGCTCCAGCTTCCTTCTCTTCCGGTCGAGCTTCAGGAATGGTCAGACCTGGTGATCCGGATGAAGAACCCGGAAGAAGTGGTGACGATCGGTCTCATTGGTAAATACGTGGAATCCAAGGATGCCTATCTGAGTATCAACGAGGCACTCAAACATAGTGGGGGGTCCCAGGGGTTCAAGGTGAAGATCAAACCGATGGAAGCAGAAAAAATCCAGGAAAACACGGTTCACACCCTTCTCGGTTCCCTGGATGGGGTCCTGATACCGGGAGGATTCGGAAAGCGGGGGATTGACGGAAAAATCATTGCTGCCCAGTATGCCCGGGAGAACCATGTTCCCTTCTTCGGGATTTGTCTGGGAATGCAGAGTGCGGTCATCGAGTTTTCTCGTCACGTGGCTGAAATGATCGATGCCCACAGTACCGAGTTCAATCCCGAGACCCACTTTCCGGTGATTGACCTCCTCCCCGATCAAAGGAACATGGAAAACTTGGGAGGAACCATGCGGCTGGGAAATTACCGGTGTCTGCTCACCCCCGGTTCTCAGAGTCAACTTCTCTATCAACAAACCGAAATTCAGGAACGACACCGCCACCGTTATGAATTAAATTCCCGTTTCGTTCAAAAGTTGGAGGACGCCGGAATGGTGATGGCCGGGTATAATCCCGAATACCACGTGGTGGAAATGATCGAGCTTCCGAACCATCCCTGGTTTGTGGGGGTTCAATTTCATCCCGAATTTAAATCCCGTCCCAACCGACCTCATCCCCTCTTAGGTATCGTCGATTCGGGAATTGGTGGGTTGAGTATGGTTCTTGCTCTAGGAGACGTGCTCCCCCGAGAAAGTGTGGTTTACGTAGCTGATCCGCTCCATTTTCCTTATGGAGAAAAAACCAAGAACGAGCTCATCACAATTTCTTCTTCCCTCCTCTCTTTCTTAGTGGAGAAAAAAAAGGTCAAACTCATCGTGACCGCCTGTGGGACCCTCAGTTCCACCTGTCTTCTCGATTTACAGCGGATGATCTCGGTTCCGGTTTTTGGCATCATCGAGCCAGGAGCCGCCGAAGCGTTGAATGCCAGCCGAACCGGAAAAATCGCTGTACTAGCCACCAGCGCTACCGTGAAAAGCGGGACCTTCCGAAAGACCATGTTTTTAAAAAAACCAGATATCCAGGTCTTCGAGGAAGCCTGGCCAGAATTTGTCAATGCGGTGGAAAACGGGACGTATGATACCCCCGAGTGGAGAAGCTGGGTGGGTGCCCGGCTCCAGTGGTTTAAAAAACAGGGGATTGATGCCATCATCATGGGGTGTACCCATTTTGCCCTCATCACCTCTTTTTTCCAGGATCTGGCCGGAACGGATTTTTCCATCATCAACCCGGCGCAGGCCACCGCACGGGAGGTACAAAATTATTTACGTTCCCACCGGCTGCTATCTTCCGGAAATCACCACACCACCCTGGTCATTCGAGGAGATGTCTTCAATTTAGAAAAAACACTGGCTTTGTACTCCTCCTTCAGTCATCTCGTACCGGAAATGTTTCCCGGGGAGGACGGTAGTCATTCGTATGATGGTTCCACCAAAACGGTTTTTGCTCCCATTTTTCATTCGGTTCCCATGCATTAACCTTCCAGGATGATACCGGTGATCCCATTGACGACGTCATTTCAGACCTATTTTTTTCGATCATATGCGAAGATTAACTGGTTCCTGGATATTCAACGGCTCCGGGATGATGGGTATCACGATATCCGTTCCATCATGCAAACCATTTCACTCCATGATTCCCTTGCCCTCCGGGTAAGCGAAGACCGGGATCGTGTTGAGTGTAATTACGATATTCCCACCGGGGAGGGGAGCTTGGTCGGCCAGCTCTTTGCCGCAATCAGGGATGTGCATCCTGGCTGTCAACGGTACCGGTTCTATTTGAAAATGAAGAAACGAATTCCACCCGCCAGCGGTTTGGGAGGAGGGAGCAGTAATGTGGCTGCGATTCTGCGAGCGCTCAATGACATTCTCCACCTGGATCTCTCCTCCGAACAGCTGGTGGAGATATCCGCTCGTCTCGGCTCCGACATCCCATTCTTTACCACCGGCAACGTGTTCGCTGAAGTGAGTGGACGGGGAGAGCGAGTGCATGCCCTCCCATTTCCCCCCCAAAGAACTCTCGTTTTGGTTTTTCCACCTTCGGGAATCAACACCCGTTGGGCGTATCGGGAGTGGGATCACCTGTCATTGAATCGATTGATCTCCGGAGAAACCGCGCTCGATCACTTTCTCCACCAACCCGGGAGAGGAAATGTGGAGGAGATCATCTGGAATGATTTTGAATCAGTTGTTTTTACACATTTTCCCGAATTAGAACGGTACAAAAAAAGTCTTTTAGAAGCCGGGTGTCAAAAAGCCTTCATGAGTGGGAGCGGTTCCACCATGGCGGGAATCGTACTGAATGAAGAATCAGCGCGTCAAATCACCCGTATTCTGCGTGACCGGGGAATCCATGCCACCTGGGCGAAGACCATGGTTTCGAGAGACGATCATATCATGCGAGCTATTTCTCAAGGGGGGGAACATTATGTCTGATGCGATCATTCTGGCGGGAGGAAACGGTCAGGGTGAGATTGAGAAAAAATTTGGAGTGAGTAACCGATCACTACTTGTCATTCAAGATAAATTTATGATAGAGTATGTGATAGAAGCCC
>JAPLGF010000033.1 GCA_026390275.1 Candidatus Atribacteria bacterium | reverse complement strand
GCGTAACGTACCGCCCAGCCCATTTCTTCGGACTTTCTATTTATGATGCAAGAACGTAATTTTCGGGCAGCGTTCCCCTTACTTTTCCAAAGACGTATTAATGCTTCATATCCCTCTTTGTCTATCAGATATTGATTAACTGGTTTAGTTATTCCTTCTTGGGTAATATGCTCAGAAGACCGACCGGCATTTTTAATTTTCCCACTATTCACTTGTCGATATATCCAGCGAATTAAAACATTCAAATCCAGCTTTTTATCAAATTGGATTTCTGGATTATCAAAGTAATAAAAAAGTTCCGCAGCTTTCCAGATGGTTAGAGGGAAAGAAGGTGTTTCGGGTGATTTCCCTCTAACTGTACCAAAATCACTATAATCTCCCTGAACACAGTCAGCTGAATCATCCAATGGTTCCTTATTTTCCTTAACATAGGCGTTTTCAGCTAAATCATCCAATTTTCCCTTGTTAAAATCATTTAAAATTAAACCTGTTAGCGTATTATTGATATATGACCTAAATGACCAGTTACTTAATGGTGCTTTCCAGTTCTTTGTTAATGCGTCATAAATATCCCACAAATAACGTTCTTTATCCCCTACCTTTATTTTTGGGTGCTTTTGAATGATTTCATTAAGATAGTTTGGAATGATTTCATTAAGATAGTTTAAAATGTATGTTATAAGTGATTTATTCTCCTTTTGTCCTGTCCGAAGACCCCAGATACACATTTGAGCAATTATCTCCTTCTGTGGTACTTCGTTAATAAAGATGATTGGGAAAGGTTTGGGATGAAGTTTTCTTAATTCAGTTTTGTCTATGGTTATATTTTTTTTGTCTTCTTGTAACCGGGTTAAATTTTTGATGTCAGAATCCAATAGCTCACATTGGATTTTAATATCATTAATGTTGGGGAGATTCCCCTTTTTACTTTCTTCTAAAAACCAAGGGATTTTTTTATGTGCTTCATTCCGGTCCTTACCAGCGTTTAGCATGACTTCAGCAACATCCAGGTAAACCCCTTTTTTAATCATATATCTTAAACAGGCAGTGAGCCAAAAGAAAATCCGAGTTTCAAGATATGTATCCCAGTGCTTTTCCTCAAAGTACCCCATTTTTAACATTTGAGAATAAATGAAATCTTCAGTTTTTGGCCTGGTAAGTAGGCCCGAGAAGAGAAAATAAAAATATACATTGTAACCCACAAGGAAAACTACATTTACATGATTTTGTCCAGGCTGCGGGAGATATTCCATCATCCAGCCATTTTCTTCCCTTATATCAATAAGATTATGTCTATTTTCATCAGACATGGATTGAATCCTGCATTCCCGAAAATATATACCTATGAACCGAAAAACCTTAGAAAATAGGGAAAAAACGCTGGTATTTCTTCTCCTATAGGTATAAAATATACCTATAGGAGGGATGCATATGCCACGCGGAACCCAGGTGATCAACGGCACTGAATATGTCTATGAATACGACTCCACCTGGAATGCCAAGAAAAAGTACGGCACCCATCAACGCAACTACATCGGTAAAATAGTAGATGGTGCTTTTATCCCCAACAAGAAGTACACCCTTCAACAGGAGTTGGAACAGGCCAAAAAAAGAGGGCCAGCACCAGTCACTGAGTGTAAGCGCACTTTTTATGGAGCCACCTATCTGTTCGATGCCATTGGCGAAACACTGGGCGTCACGGCTGATTTAAAAAAATGCTTTCCGGATACCTATACCCAGATTTTGTCCATTGCTTACTACTTGATCTTGGAAGACCGCAACCCTTTAAGCCGCTTTCCGAAGTGGGCCCGGACCCATGCGCATCCTTTTGGAGCCAATATTGCCTCCCAGCGCAGCAGCGAGCTCTTCGGCTCGATCAGTGAAAATGCCAAAAGTAAGTTTTTTCGGCTGCAAAGCGGCCGCCGGCTGGAAAAAGAATACTTAGCTTACGATACCACCTCCATTTCCTCCTACTCGAAGCTGATCAGGCAGGTGAAGTACGGGAAAAACAAAGACCACGAGCATTTGGCTCAGCTCAACTTAGCTCTGCTCTATGGGCATCAGTCGCGGTTGCCAGTTTACTACCGCAAGCTGCCCGGCAACATCCCCGATGTTATGACCATCAAAAAGCTGCTTTTTGACATCGACTTTTTAGAACTGAAAAAAGTCAAGTTGGTCATGGACCGGGGCTTTTACAGTGAAGCAAACATCAATGCCCTATACCGGAGCCATTATAAATTTTTGCTTGCCGTCACAATATCCCGGAAATTGGTCCAGGAACAACTGAACAAAGTGCGTGAACAAACGTTGTCGCGCACCCACTACAGTTCAAAACACAAACTCTATTATTACCCTGTTTTGATCACCTGGCCTTACCAGGAAACCAAAAAACGCAGTGGCCAAGTCGAGTTCTCAGAAAAAAGGATGTATCTGCATCTATTCTACAACCACCAGCAAGCAGCAGACGATCAAGCGGCCTTTAACGAACTCTTGGACGGGCTCGAAGCTGAGCTGTTATCGAGCAGTCCCAACCCGGTCCATGAAGCGCTTTACAAAAAGTACTACCAGGTTAAAGAGACGCCGGTCCAGGGCATCAAACTGACTCCAAAACAGGAGGCCATCAATGAGGCTAAAAAGAACTATGGCTATTTTGCGCTGATCTCGAATGATCTCAAAGATCCCCTGGAGGCGCTCCAGGTCTATCGTTGTAATGATGTAATCGAGAAAGCCTTTGGTAACCTCAAAGAAAGGCTTAATATGCGCCGCACGTCGGTGTCTTCTGAAGAAAACCTGGAAGGTAAGCTTTTTGTCCAGTTTGTGGCCTTGATTTATTTAGCCTATATCGATAAGGCCAGGTGTGAAAACAATCTGTACAAGAGCTACACCTTGCAGGAACTGCTCGATGAGCTCGATGTCATCGAACGATTTGAACATCCCGGACAGCGGCATCACATCGGGGAGATGACTAAAAAACAGATTGAGCTCTACCATCAGCTCGGGGTCGACGCACCTTCATAGGTATAAAAACAAGGGAATTCAGGGTGAATGCGTAATGACGTCCGGAATGTCCATTTGTTAAATTCTTCACCCGGATAGGTGTTTTTTAACTGAGAAAGGTTATCATCCATTGCATGAGATACCAGATTCCAGCCTTTGATTAAATCCTCTGGCGATATTTCCCTCTCCCCTATTTTGTCTAACCCGCCGACAATTAAATCTTTTTCAGGTTCATAGGTCACTTTTGACATTATTATATAGTGTAAGGCTAAATATCTCAGATGTAAAGGAGGAATACGAATGACCAAGTTGGAAGCAATCACGAAGACCCGGGTGATGTACAAGTTTTCCGCAGAGGTGGGAATCAATCAGCAAAGGCTGAATAAAATCATCAAGCGAAGAAGCAGGATGACCCCTCGTGAAGCTGAACGAATTTCTATAACACTCCAAGTTTCTCCGATGGCCGTAATGGCGATGGCGGAAGAAGTTTTATGATGACAGGCATGAAAACTCAAATCTTCCGGTGGTCACCCCCGACCAAGAGCAATGACCACCGGACACCAGAAAAGGAGACCAAAAAATGATTAGCACTTCGCTCAGTCCCCAATTCGGGTACAAATTAAAGAACGGCAATACTCTATTCAAGGGCTGTCAGGAGTCCCGCCACTTCTTGCGAGTTCCCGGCGGCATCGCTATTGACGCTGATGTTTTCGATGAAGCCATCGTCCAAGGAACCCAGTTCATTCAGATTTTCGGGAAAGAATCCCGAACCTATTTTACGATATCGACGAAAGATTTTAAAGCACGTTGTTTTGAATTCAACCGGAAATTTGGCCGACAATATGCTGTCCAGCTTGACCGTTGGACGACATCGAAGAGCGCGGTGATTCCCAAATCACTGACAGTTGCCCCGCCCATCAAAAAGTCACCCTCCCAACAGTTGCCATTGTTTGCCGGGTGCAAGCGATGAACGACATTGCCGCAAACATTCTTGAAACGTTGAAAGTCTTATTCCAGCCAGGCGCGACTGTCGAACTCCGAATCCCCAAGGCAGAGCATGGCGCGTTGTCCGGGTATTTCTCTGACATGCCCCTCCTGGCCGAAGCAGTGGCAAAGTACGATGGGAAAGTCCCAGGTGTTTACGTTACCCTGAACACGGTAAATCCCGACCTCCTGGCCCGGGGTGTGGTGAATCGGTTACGGACTGGTGCTCAGGCTTGTACCAGTGACAAAGATATCCTCCAGCGGCGATGGTTGCCGCTGGACTTTGACCCGGTGAGACTGAGCGATACCTCAAGTACTGATGCCGAGCACGCGGCGGCATTGGACAAAGCCCGGGAGGTTCAGGAATGGTTGACCGCCCAAGGGTGGCCCGACCCGGTTGAATCTGATCCCGGGAACGGTGGCCATCTTATATATAAGATAGACCTCCCCAATGACCCCGAACACCGGGGGCTGATTGAAAAGTGCCTCAAGGCGCTGGACTTCATGTTCTCCGATGACACCGTCAAGGTTGATACCGGAGTTGCAAACGCCGCGAGGATATGGAAGCTATACGGAACCATGGCTTGCAAAGGTGCCGACCTCCCGGAGCGGCCCCATCGGCGGTCCCGGATAATTAAAGTCCCGGAGAACATGACCCCGGTGAATCGGGACCTCCTGGAGAAGCTGGCGGCGACTCTTCCAGAAGCGCCCAAAAGCAAGGCGGTGGGTAGCGACATTGACGTTGAGCAGTGGATTCATGAGCATAACATTAAAATTTCCAAAACAAAGTCCTGGAATGGCGGCAAGGTCTATGAGCTGGAGGCGTGCCCCTGGAATCCGGAACACCGGAGGACGGCCCACATTATCCAATTCCCCAATGGTGGCGTTGATGCCGGGTGCTTCCATGCCAGCTGTGCCGGTCAAACCTGGCCATCACTCAGGGACAAGTTAGAGCCCGAGTGGAGGGAGAATCAGCCGGAGAAGGACTTTGACCCCTTTGAATTCTTAAAGAAGCCCGACCCCGGAGTCAATGACGAGACAGAATGGGTGGTGCCCGGGTTTATTACCTCAGGCGCTTATACCTTTATTAGTGGTTATCCCAAGTCCGGGAAATCCTGGCTGGCGCTGAGGCTTGCTTGCCAAGCGTCAACGGGTGGAAGCATATTTGATGGCTTTGCCGAAATGAAACCCACCAAGGTTTTGTATGTTGTAGGTGATACATCGAGAAAACAGCCCATGGGTAGGCTTCGAGTGACCGGGTGGGATTATAATCTTGAGAATTTGAATTTCGTCTATCAGCACGACCTGATTAAGGCCGAGAAGGAAATTGACTTGACCACCGACCAGGGCAAGCGAACGTTTGAGGAACTCATTAAAGCGGCAAACGCCAAAATGGTATTTCTCGATACCCTCACTTCATTGACCGGAATTGATATTCAAGAGGGGAAGGTGGTAAAGCCCCTGAGCCTATTCCTTAATCAGCTGTCCGCACGACTGAACATTGCTTTGGTAGTCTTGTACCATAACAGAAAACCGAGGAAAAGCGAGGAAAATATACCGATATCCCAATTTGATATTAGCGGTTCAGGGAACTTCATGCGACTCGCTTCTCTTGCCATTGGAACGGAAATCGTGAATGATAAAAAGTCTTCCGAGGCACGGCATATGGTGCGGTGGCTGGCAGGCTGGAACAGGTCGTTCCCGTGCTTCACCTTTGCCCTTAATGACCTTGTCGATGATAATGACCGGGAACGGGTGGAAATGACTTTTGATTTGAACCCGACCGGTCGGAACCAGAAACAGGTGGTATGGGAGAAAATCCAATCGGCTTTTGGCGATGTTGAATTCACCAGGAAAGAATTAAACGGGCAGTTGCCATCCGAAATTAGTGAATCGTATTTGAAGAGGCTTATTTTTGAGTTGGTGCAAAGCGGGAAGCTTCGGATGACCGGGAATACCAAAAACGCCCATTATTCAATTCTCGACGGTGTGGATAAAAAAGTAGCTAATCAACCAAAAAGCGCTCTATATAGCGATAATGATTTGCACACTCAATTAGCTACAACCCCCCAAAAAGTAGCTAATTATCCCCCGGAGTGTGTTAATCCCAAAAACGAGGAAAAGTTAATTAGCTACTCCGGGGAACAATTAGCTACAAACCCAAATGGTCCGTGCGCAAATCATTTGCCCATGGTTAAGCCAAATAGTGATGGATTAGCTACTATTCCCCACACCATTGAGAATCCGATACTCCCGCAGGCGCTTCCCCTGCCCGATACTCCCAAAACGATAGCCCACGATGGGCAGGCGTTGCCCCCGGGTGACTATGTCCTTGAGACTTTCGACCTATCCTTTGAAAGGTTCATCCGGACGTGCCCCATCTCAGATGATGACTTGGTGGTGAAGAGCGACCTGTATGATGCCTACCGGAATAGCCAGGCAAGCGGTTCAGGGTGTTTGAGCAAACGTTACTTTGAACTCAAGGTCTCCCAGCGCTTTGATGGTAAGGCCACCGGTGAAGGGTTCTTTTGGATGGGGATTGGACTACCGCCAGTCCCCATCCCCCAGGCCAAGGAGGCGTTGACTATATGACGACTGCTTTGGAACTTCTCGGAATACTAAAGGCAAATGACATTGATGTTCATTTGGTAGGCGATGATTTGCGAGTGGAAGGTGAACCAGGTGCCTTGACCCCGGAACTAGTGGCAGCCCTCCGGAAGCATAAGCGGGAATTGGTGAGTTACTTTTCCACCCGTTCAGGTCCGGCAGGACTATCGGCGGAATGGCGGCTGGTATCTCGGTGGGCATGGACAGGAATCAAGCTGGAAGCGGAGCGGGTAGGTGATGAGAAGCGGGCAGCGTTTGCCCGGGAAGTGCTTGATACAATCCCATATTGAAAGAGTAGGAGGATAGGCATAGGCAAGGCATAGGCAAGGGTAGAACTACTCATAGGCAAGGGATAGGCAGTTTATAGCAAGGGTAAGGCATAGGTCTACTCATAGCATAGGCAGCATAGAAGTTTGTAGCAAGAAAAGCATGCTTATTTGGATTGAGGAATTGGACCCGGAAAGGGTGGTACGACCCCGGTTCGAAGAGTAGAGGTGGGTATGGTTCCATATCAACTCTCATTCAGACGTCGACCCGGGTTCAGGAAAAATAGGGTGGTAGGCCCCCTTTTTTTAGAATTCTGAAAATGGCCGAAAGTTTTCTATAATTTTTTTCCTAAATATCAATGACCATTTAAGAGTGTCATCCCCTACTATATATAGAAGGTGGTGTTTGAGCGATGAGTGAAGCCGAAACATATGCCAAAGCAATTTTTGCAAAATGCGTTTCATGTTCGAACGGGAGCAAGTCGGAGGTACTGAGATGCTCAATTCCAAGTTGTCCATTGTTCGGATTCAGGATGGGTTATCCCAAGGCCGAATTGAACGCAATTATCAGCGGCGCCAACTCTCGGAAAGTGCAACGGTCAGGGCTACAAAGAAGTGCCCGGAAACCGCTCTGAGAAGCCCAGGAGCAAGGGTTGCAGAACATGGGCAATCAAGTACCTTCCTTCGTAGGGGAGGATAAAAAGGTATAATTCTACCATTATCGGAGGTGCTGGCGATGGTAAAGGTACGGTCGATGACCGTTACGAAAACGACTGAACAGGAACGTTTCATTGAAGTCTATCGGAACCAGGTTTGTAACATTTCAAAAACATGCAGAGCGCTGAATATTGACCGAATGACTTTTTATCGGTGGCTGGCATCGTTCCCGGAATTCAAACAGCAAGTGGAAGAAGCAGAATTGAGCATGATTGACTTTGCTGAATCCCAACTATACAAGAACATCGAAGCAGGCATGGAGAAGGCTATTGAATTCTTTCTTGCCGCCAGGCTTCCGGGAAAGTATGGTCAAAAGGATGAGTTCGGCGATACGTCTGTGACCGTCAATTTGGTCGAGCATATTCCCCAAAGAGAACAGGCATGATGCGATAGGTGATAATCCCCCCTTCTACGATGCCCGGGAAGGCACGTTCGATTCTCCAGGGGGTATAAATAGTCGGGGATGCCCACCGAATCAGTGCTTTTTGGGGGGTGTCCGGGAAGCTGGTTTTCAGTGGTCAAAAACAAGAGGAAAAATGAAGGAATAGTTTATATTTGCATAAGCTCTCTAAAAAACGTGTTCTGTCATGAAAAGCGTGTGTGGCAGTTGTCCGGAGTTTCCGAACTACTCCGGAGAAATGCTCAGATGTTCTCTTCTTATTGATAAATTCAGCGGTGAAGTTGTTTGATGTTCCCTCTTCCAATCTCCCCCTCACCAGAAGCCTCAGGATGAGTTTTCATAGCCCAGGTGATATAAATCATTATTTACAAAAGGGAATCCACTTCAATACCCTCCTGTGGTTTGAGAAGATGACAATGTTGAGGGTGTTTGGGTAGTTTCCCTCGTTCCATGGTCAAATCCCGAAAGCCTGAGCGAACTCCGGAAGCATTAGATGAGAAGTGTATAATTTAAGAAAAGTACTTTCAAGGGAGGGAAGAAAAATGACCGATGATATTAACACCCTTTTAAAACGGATGGAGAAGCTGGAAAGAGGGAACCGATGGCTGAAAGTGGTTGTTACTTTGGTGCTCTGTGTAATATTGGCAGCCTTTTATGTGGGAGCCGTTAAATGGAATAAGGAAATAGTGACGGAAACGTTGAAGATTGTAGACGAAAAAGGAAATATTCAAGCGCTGTTGAGTGGAAGCCCCGAAGGACCCGATTTATCTTTCTATGACTCTGGTGAAAAAGTGAGGATGTCATTGGGTTTGGTGAGAGGAGACTCTGGTATTCGTTTCTCTGACCCTGATGGAAAAACGAGAATAATAATGGCTTTGGTGGGAGGCGGACCAATGATTACTTTCGCTGACCCCAATGGAAAAGTGAGGATGGCAATGAGTACATTAAATGAAAAGCCGGGTATTCATTTCTTTGACACTGATGGCAAAGAGAGAATGAACTTATCTTTAAAAGAAAAAGGTGTGCCGAATATGGATTTCCTTGACCCTAATGGAAAAATGAGGATGATAATGACTTTGGTGAAAGGAGAACCTGGGCTTTTATTCATTGACTCAAAAGGCAATCTAATCCATCAATTACCTTAACCCAACTTCCGCACACTTGCTGTGGATAACTCACTTTTTCACCTTTTTGATGTTTAAAAAATCCCTTGGTTGAGCCATTCTGTTTTTTCAAAATAGAGAAAACCGTCAAATAGTGACTAATATATTTAGGTACATGTC
>JAPLGF010000017.1 GCA_026390275.1 Candidatus Atribacteria bacterium | reverse complement strand
GATATGCCAACCATCAATCAGTTGGTTCGAAAGGGCAGGAAACAGCCGAGAAGAAAAAGTGGCGCCCCTGCTCTGAAAAGTTCGCCCCAGAAAAGGGGAGTCTGTACCAGAGTATGGACGATTACTCCGAAGAAGCCGAATTCCGCTCTTCGGAAAGTGGCGAGGGTTCGTCTCACCAATGGTATTGAAGTGACCGCGTATATTCCTGGAATTGGTCATAACCTCCAGGAACACTCCATCGTGCTCATCCGGGGAGGGCGTGTCAAGGACCTTCCTGGTGTGAGATATCACGTCATTCGAGGAACACTGGATACCGCCGGGGTGGAGAATCGGAAACAGAGTCGTTCGAAGTACGGCGCGAAAAGACCGAAGTCGTAAGGAGAGTGAAGAGCTTTGCCCAGAAAAGGTCCAGTATCAAAACGAGAAATTCAGCCGGATCCGATTTATAACAACGTTGATGTGGCGCGTTTGATGAACAAAGTGATGTTAAAAGGGAAGAAAAGCATTGCTGAACAAATTGTTTATAGGTCCTTCGAGATCGTTCGGGAAAAAACCAAACGGGACCCCCTGGAGGTGTTTTCCCAGGCTCTCACCAATATCATGCCTCTGGTGGAAGTGCGGGCTCGCCGGGTGGGAGGAGCCAATTATCAGGTGCCTATGGAAGTTCGACCCGACCGGAGTAAGAGTTTGGGTGTCCGGTGGCTCATTAGTTTTGCTCGCGGCCGTCAGGGAAGGACCATGATAGAAAGATTAGCCGGTGAAATCATTGATGCGGCGAACGGTGCGGGAAATGCCTTCAAAAAACGGGAGGATACCCATCGAATGGCAGAAGCAAACAAAGCATTTGCCCATTATCGGTGGTTCTGAGAAAGGGGTTAATTCTTCAGAGTGAATAATGAACTCTATAAAGACAATACCTACGATCAGTACGATGTAAGTCAAACACGAAACATTGGCATTATGGCCCATATTGATGCCGGAAAAACGACTGTTTCGGAGAGAATTCTCTTTTATACCGGGCAGATTCATCGGGTGGGAGAAGTGCATGAAGGGGCAGCAACCATGGACTTCCTTCCCCAAGAGCAGGAGCGAGGGATTACCATCAGTTCTGCCGTGACCACCTGTTTTTGGAGGAATTCCCGGATTAATATCATCGATACGCCAGGCCACGTGGACTTTACAATTGAAGTGGAGAGAAGCTTGCGGGTCCTTGATGGAGCGGTAGCTGTCTTTTGCGGGGTCGGAGGGGTGGAACCTCAGTCGGAAACAGTCTGGCATCAGGCCGATTATTATTACGTTCCCCGTATCGCCTTCATCAATAAACTCGATCGGATTGGAGCCGATTTTTTTGCTGTCGTGGATGCCATCCGAAAGAAGCTCAATGGAAATGCTCATCCTCTTCAAATTCCCATTGGGAAAGAATCCAGCTTTACCGGTATCGTCGACCTTATAGAGATGAAGGCAAATATATATGATATGAATGGGGAAGGGAACGAGTATCAGATCGTCGACATTCCGGAGGAATATCTCCAGTTGTCGTTCATTCACCGGGAAAAGTTGTTGGAAGCACTGGCCGAAATCGATGAGTCCATCATGATGAAATACTTGGATGGAGATGATATTTCCTCCGATGAAATCCGGGCGGCGATCCAGAAAGGGACCGTGCGTGGTGCTTTTATTCCGGTTTTGGGTGGGTCTGCCTTGAAAAATAAATGTATTCAGCCCTTGCTCGATGCCATAGTCTGGTATCTTCCTTCACCGCTGGATTTACCCCCGGTTCAGGGTATCAATCCCAAGACCGGTGAGGAGGGAAAGAGATTTCCCCTGCAGGAAGAACCTTTTTCCGGATTGGTTTTTAAAATTGTGATCGATCCTCATGCCGGGAAAATATGCTTTTTCCGGGTATACTCCGGGTTTCTTAGGGCCGGTACCTATATTTTTAATTCCAATAAAGGACTGAAGGAGAGAGTGAGCCGGATTCTGATCATTCATGCCAGTCGAAGAGAAGATGTCGGGTCGGTGAGAACGGGCGATCTCTGCGGAATCGTGGGGTTGAGAAATGCCACCACGGGTGATACGCTCTGTGATGAGAACTATCCTATTGTTTTAGAATCCCTGAACATCCCCGAACCGGTCATCTCGGTTGCTGTAGAGCCGAAAACCCGTGCCGATCAAGAAAAATTAGGAATCTCTCTCTCCAAAATGGCCGAAGAAGATCCTACTTTTAAGGTGAAGAATGACGAAGAGACTGGTGAGACCATTGTCTCTGGCATGGGAGAACTCCATTTGGAGATCATCATTGACCGGTTACTCCGCGAGTTCAAAGTGGAAGCGAATGTGGGACGTCCGCAAGTTGCCTACAAAGAAACCATCCGGAAAGCCGCTCGAGCTGAAGGACGCTATATTCGCCAAACCGGTGGTCGTGGACAGTATGGACACTGTGTATTGGAAATTGAACCCTGTGAAGATAATTTTGTTTTTGAAGATAAAATTGTGGGCGGATCCATTCCCCGAGAATATATTTCATCTGTCCAGGCTGGAGTCAAAGAAGCACTTGATAATGGTGTTATCGCCGGTTACCCTGTTCTTAATATCCGGGTACGGTTGGTGGATGGCTCATACCATCCGGTTGACTCTTCCGATATTGCATTTAAAATCGCTGGTTCGATGGCATTGCGGGAAGCGATAAAAAAAGCCGAGCCCGTCTTGATGGAACCGATCATGAAAGTTCAAACCATCACCCCGAAGGACTATCTTGGTGACGTCATTGGTGACATCAGCTCCCGCCGGGGAAAGGTGGAAGGAATGGATTCAAAAGGAGAATTGCAGATCATCAATTCTTATGCTCCCCTTTCTTCTCTTTTTGGGTATGCTACCGCTTTACGTTCGATTACCCAGGGGAGAGCGACGTATACCATGCAGTTTTCGCGTTATGAGGTGGTTCCACCTGCCATTATGAAAGATATCATTGAGAAGATGAAATAACGTAGAGGAGGATAGCTATGGCGAAACAAAAGTTTGAACGGAAGAAACCACACGTCAACGTCGGAACCATCGGACACGTGGACCATGGGAAGACGACCCTGACCGCTGCCATCACCGAGGTCCTTGCCAAAGTGGGACAGG
>JAPLGF010000047.1:5614-13007 GCA_026390275.1 Candidatus Atribacteria bacterium | reverse complement strand
GTCCACTTCTCAGCGATCGGGAACAGTGGATGATGGCCATCGAAAACCTTTTAGATAACCAGATCCGTTACGCGGTTCATACCGTTTCTCTTACGCTGCAGATCAATTCTTTTTCCACCATCGTGCTGCGTATTGGGAATGACGGTCCCGCCATTGAAGCCCGTCTGCTTCCCCATCTGTTTCAGGCTTTTCACCATGGTCAGAAAGGGGAGTTCGGCCTGGGTCTTTCCATCGTTAAGCGGATCATCACCCTCCAGGGTGGAACCATTGAAGCCAGAAACGAGGAGAACGGCGTGACCTTTATCCTCCATATCCCCATTCATCATGGCTGATGCTGATTAACCAAAAAAAACAGTTTTCGTCCTCTGCTGGTGCCAGGTTTTTAGCTTGGCATGGGGGTCTACCCTTCATAAGAGGTTTTAAGCTTTTTCTCCCGTTCGAAACGTTCTAATGCCAATTGAATGAGCCGGTCAATGAGCTCCCGGTAGGGAATGCCGCTCACTTCCCAGAGCTTCGGATACATGCTGATAGCAGTGAAACCGGGAATGGTGTTCAATTCGTTGACGAAGAGGTCTTCGCCCCGGAGGAAGAAATCCACCCGGGCCATTCCTTCGCAATTCAAAACCTGAAAGGCATGCACAGCGGTTTCCTGGATTTTTCGGATAAGAGCGGGAGACAATTGGGCCGGTACATCGAGAATAGCGCCTTCTTTATCTAAGTATTTCGCCTCGTAGGAGTAAAAGTCGTGGCGGGGGATGATTTCCCCAGGAAGGGAAGCGACCGGATCATCATTTCCCAAGATGGAGCATTCAATTTCCCGCCCGGGGATAAACTGTTCAGCGAGTATTTTAGTGTCATATTGAAAGGCATCTTGCAGGGCCGGGAAAAATTCGTCCCGGGTTTTCACCTTGTGGACACCAACCGAGGAACCGAGACTCACCGGTTTTACAAAAAAAGGAAGTCCCATCTCTTCACCCAGAGCGGCGAAGTCCATCTTCGGGAGGTCCCGGGGATGGAAAACGCGAAAATGAGGGGTGGGAATTCCGGCGTCTCGGAGCAAACGCTTGGTGACTTCCTTGTCCATTCCAATCGCAGAGCCCAGTATCCCCGCACCCACAAAGGGAATTCCGGCCAGAGTGAGAAATCCCTGCACGGTTCCATCTTCTCCATGGGTACCATGAAGCACAGGAAAGATCACATCCACCGGCATATTCCCCCGGGTGTGATACAGAGAAAAGGTGCTTTGCCTCTCACCTCCCGGGACCAGTACCAGGAAATTGCCATCATCCGGAAGCGATTTCAGTCTGGTTTTCATTCCATTCTCCAGAAAAATCCGTTCATCACTGAAATGCCAGCGACCTTCCTTATCAATACCGATCAGAAAAATTTCATATTTATTCCGATCCATGGCTTCATAGACATTTCGCGCCGAAAGGATCGAGATCTCGTGTTCTACCGACTGACCTCCCAAGAGTAAACCGACCCTAATTTTCTCCTTCATTCCGCTCTATGCTCCTTGTTAAAATCGTTCCATTTAAATATTCATTGCCCAGGTATTCAGTGAATTATAACCCCCCTGCCGGGAATTTTACATCACCAGAATGGATTTATTCTATTGAAACATAAACAACCAGATGAGGTGATGGGAGTGAAAATAATCGAATTTCTTTTAATTATTTTTCTGGTCTTCCTCCTGGGACAGTATTTTATTACTGTCCCTTCCTGGGCAAGTGAATCCACCCCCAGTCCTGAACCAACTGCTCAGGTGGTGGAAATTCGCGAATATCAGGGAGAGAAGCTGGGATCGGTCAATGATTTTCGAGAAAATTCCATCCAGGGAATACAGAATGTTGATGTCTCCAGCTATCGTTTGGTGGTTGACGGACTGGTCGAAAAACCACTCACCTTGAGTTATGATGAATTAAAGGGATATCCTCATCAGAAAAAGTTACATCCCATCCTCTGCGTCGAAGGATGGGATGTAACCGCCTTGTGGGAGGGAATTCCTCTTCTGGATCTCTTTAAAAACACCACTCCGAAAGGCGAGGCCAATACCGTTATCTTTCACTCCACTGACGGGTACACCACCTCCCTCTCCCTTGATTACCTTCGTGAAAAAAACATCATCATCGCTGATCACATCAACGGTTTGGTTCTTCCTCCCGCCCAGGGCTTTCCCTTCATGCTCGTCGCAGAAGACAAATGGGGTTATAAATGGGCTCGCTGGATCAATCGCATCGAACTCTCCAACGACCCCAATTACCGTGGGTACTGGGAGAAGCGAGGGTACAGCAATAAAGGGGATACTCAGGGATCCATGTTGGGGGAGTGAACCGAAACCGCCTGATCATGGTACAATCGAGAAATAAGATGGCATGGAAAGAGGAATATGAGAATGGACTTTCAACTGATCACTTCCGATTACGAATTCAAGTCTCTCCTTTCTTCCGTTCATGAAAAAGGTCTGGTGGCAATTGATACCGAAACCACCGGTTTGGATCCTCTCAAAGAAAGGATCCGGCTCATTCAGATGGCCGTTCCGGGTGAGCCGGTCCGGATTATCGATACCTGGTCGATATCAGAAACAATTTGGCCGAAGATAAGCCAGCTTTTTTCTCTCCCGGTGACGAAGATATTCCATAACGCTCAATTCGATTTAAAATTTCTTTCCCGAGTGGGGATCCCGGTCCATGGTCCTTTCTTTGATACTATGCTGGCTTATCAAGTGCTATCAACTGGTCTGAAAACGAACGGGTTTAAATTGTCCGATCTGGTAAAAAACGAACTGGGAGAGGACCTTCCAAAGGAACTCCAGGTGAGTGATTTTGGAAAAGAAGTGAGCCGGGAACAATTAGAATACGCCGCCCGGGATGCCCAGGTTCTCCTCCGACTCTATCCCCGGTTGACCGAGCAACTTCAAAAGTACGATCTTCAGAATACTGCAGATCTGGAGTTTGCCTGTCTTCCAGCGGTGGTGGAGATGGAACTGTCTGGAATACTCATAGATACCGTTAAATGGGATAAACTGAGTCGTAAACTGGAAGAACAAAGAGTACAGGCCATTCGCGGACTCACCGAACGAATCGAGGTGGGTTTACGCCGGACACCGGGATCACTCTTTTCTGGTGATTTTTCGGCCATCAATTTTGACAGTCCGAAACAAATGCTGGAAGTCTTGCAGACCCTGGGGCTTCCGGTTAAAAACACTTCTTCGGATGAACTCTCCCCTCTGGAAGAGAAGTATCCCGTCGTTCGGGCTCTTATCGATTATCGAAAAGTGACCAAGGTTATTCAATCTTTTTCCAACTCCCTCCCGAAACATATTCATCCCCTCACCGGCAGAATTCACCCTGACTACTGGCAAATTGGCACCGTCACCGGTCGTTTCTCCTGTAAGAACCCCAATCTCCAGCAGATTCCCCGGGACCAGGAGTTTCGGGAGTGTTTCGTCCCCGCCCCTCGTCATCAATTAGTGATTGGCGACTATTCCCAGATCGAGCTCCGGGTGGCAGCCGAAATGACTCATGACCCGCTGATGACCGATGCTTTTCGTCAAGGTAAGGATATTCATCGACTCACTGCTTCTCTTTTGACCGGAAAAAGAATGGAGGAAGTGACCAAGGAAGAACGGCAGGCCGCAAAAGCGGTGAACTTTGGACTTCTCTATGCCATGGGTGCCCGGGGTCTCGCCCTGTATGCTCAGAATTCATATGGAGTAAAAATGACCGATCAACAAGCCTACGAATTCCGGAAAAAATTTTTTGAGTCCTATCCGGGCATCTCTTCCTGGCAGCAGGGGCTTAACAGCTCTTCTGTCCAGGAAATCCGTACGTTGAATGGACGGCTCAGAAAGTGGCCCGGGAAACCTCCCCTGACCGAGCTCCTCAATGCTCCTGTCCAAGGAACCGCAGCTGAAATCATGAAACAGGCCCTGGCGTGGCTCTTTCCATTATTACAGGGAACTTCTATACATATCATCGGAACCATTCATGACGAAATCCTTTTAGAATCACCGGAAACCCGGGTGGGAGAAGCCGCTCAAATCCTCAAAGAAACCATGATCCGGGCGGGACAAAAATTCCTCTCCACTGTCCCGGTCGATGCCGAGGTGGTGATTGCCTCCAACTGGTCTGAGAAGTGAGGAGATGAAAGCTTTTTTGGTAAAATCAACCAGTCACAAGTCGACAGTATTTTCACCAATCACCGTCCGAATCAATTCCCCGGTTCCCCATCCCCTGGTATGTGGTCGAAAGGAGAAAAAGACATGTCCGTACAGGAAGTCATCGATTTCGATTGTCCAAGTTGCGGTTCGAAGCAAAAAGTAGAAATATTCCGATCCATCAACGTGACGGAAAATCCGGAACTTAAAACCGAGCTTTTAGAAGGCAGGATCAATATCTTTCACTGTCCGGATTGTGATTTTGAAGGGAGCCTTCCGGTGGATCTTCTCTATCACGACATGGAAAAGCAATTCTGTGTTCAGTTTTTCCCCTTCCAGTGGACCGCAGGTGCAGGTTTTATCAGGCAGTTTGGGGTGAATGAAGGGGAAATCGTCCGGGTCATCCCCGATACTAACACTCAGATTCCGGAATATTTCCTGCGGGCCCATATTGTCTTTAATATGAATGAATTGATTCGGTACCTTGTTTTTATGGAGAAAGTGCAGAAAAAAAGTAGAAAATAAAAAACCACAGATTCCAACAAACCCTTCCATCTTAATTTTTTCTTAGGAAGACTGGAGTTTACCAATCTCCCGTAGGAACATCAGGTGTAAAACCCTCAGTCCTTAAGACTTCCAAATTTCTCGGAACCCGTGGTGTTTATATTAAAATACATCCCGCACAATTTGTCAAGATGATTTTTTTAGAAATTTTTCCGTTTTTGAATGATTCCCTCAAATTTCTCGCCCTATTTTTTTCAGTATCATCCCTTTTGCAGGAAGCGATTTTTCTTTCGCCTGTCCCAGAACAGAACCATGGTAAAGAGGATGATTCCCATCAACGCTCCGAAGGAGAGCGCGGTAGGAGCACCCCACCAGTTGGCGATGCTCCCACTCAAAAAGCTTCCGATTGGCGTCACGCCAGCAAAGGCTAAAGAGTAGGCGCTCATCACCCGCCCTCGCAAGTGATCGGGAACATTCATCTGGAGAGTGCTGTTCCCCGAAGTAGTGAATATCACCGTACAAAAACCAACAAACATCAGGATAAGAACAGAAGAGAAAAGGGTGGTAGAAAATGAGAGGAAAATTTGGAACAGGCACATGCCCATCCCTCCCATGATCAGCACTCGTTTCACTGGACCCAGGGTATTCCTGGTTGCGAGAAGTAAACCCGCAGTGAGCGCTCCTCCTCCGAATGCTGTCATGAGAAACCCATAACCTTCTGCCGAGAGTTCTAAGGTATTTCGGGAAAATACCGGAATGAGAACCGTGAAATTCATGGCAAAAATGCTGAGAAAGGCGATCTCAAGCAGGGTCTCCCGGATGATGGGGTGACTGCCGATATAGTGTAATCCTTCGCTGATATTTTCCTTCATCTCTCCTTTTCCGAGGGAAGACCATGGTCCTTCCTTGATGGTCATGAGAAAAAACCCCAGGATAACCGGGATGAAACTGACACCATTCAAAAGAAAACAGGCAGCTATTCCCAGTTTACCGATGGATAAACCCGCCAGGGCTGGTCCGATGATGCGGGCAGCATTGAAAACGGACGAATTTAGAGCAATGGCATTCATCAGATCTTTTTTGCCCACCATCTCAACCACAAAGGCTTGACGACCGGGCATATCGAAGGTATTCACAATTCCCAAAAGGGTAGCAAGGATGAAAACGTGGAAGTACCGTACGATACCGGTGAGAGTAAGAATGCCCATCACCAAAGCGAGGAGCATCATGGCCGTTTGCGTAAGGATCAGCAATCGGCGTTTAGGAACCCTGTCAACCAATACCCCAGCAAAAAGAGAGAAGAGGAGCATGGGAAGGAACTGCATGGCATTCACCAGGCCAAGCAAAAAGGGAGAATCAGTGAGCTGGAGAACCAACCATCCCTGAGCCATAGTCTGCATCCAGGTTCCCAGGAGTGAAATGAGCTGCCCGAACCAGAATAATCGAAAATTACGATGTTTGAGAGCAGAGAATGAACGAGAGACGTATCTCATCTTTTTGAAAAGACGACCATGCCAGGTCCTGGTAACGCCAGATTAATGAAAATGACCCTTTTTTTCCCAAACACTATGGTACACTGAAATGGTTATAGTTTCACCTTTTCCCTCTTTTCATCATACACTGGGGATTGGTTTTTGGGGGGTGAACATGGCGAAGAAAAAAATTACCTTAGAAAAAGCCAGGTGGTACCTATCTCATGCTGATCATGGTCATTTCGCAATGTGTGAAGAGGATCAGCCCTATATTATCCCCGTTCATTTTGTCCTTCATGACCATCGGATCTTTATTCACTCCGCACTCACCGGACGAAAACTGCGAACAATCGCTCAAAATCCTCGGATTTGTTTCGAGGTGAGCGAGGTGATTAAACCGGTTCGAGGAGAAAAGCCCTGTCAATTTGGAATCCGCTACTGGAGTATTCTGGTTTTTGGCCGGGCATATATGGTCAAAGACCCAGAAGAGAAACTCGCGGCACTCACCTGGCTGGTCACGAAATACGCGGGAGAGGATAGGGAGAACCAACTCACCCCCGAGAATTGTCAGAACGTTGCCGTCATCGAAATCACCATCGAAGAAATCAGCGGGAAAGAAAACGTCGATTCCCCGGCTCAAGGTATGGAATAATGGTCAACTGTGATGAAAATACCCTCTCTCTCCCTCAATAAAGCAGGGAGAGAGCACAACAAAAAAAATGGTATTTTTTCAAATCAACAAATCAACGAATTTTCAACATCTCACTCCTCATCGGCTATCTCTAATCGGTCCTTCCCCTGATGGAATACGACATGATATTTTTCGGAAACGAACTGCACTTCCCTCGCAATACGTTTAAAATCCTCGCCGGTGGCCAATTCTGGACGACAACGAACGATGACAACAGGGAGAAGATGGGGAGAATGAATGCCACCCCGAGCAAAGGTACACCCGAAAAGAAAGGTATCACTCCCCATTCCCGGGGGCTGATCGAAAACGAAATTTCCTACACTGTAAAGAATAATCTTCCCCCGGTATTTTTCGATACTCTGAATGACGTGAGGGTGATGGCCGATAACCAGGTCTGCTCCAGCATCGATGCAACCATGGGCATATTCGATTTGATGGAGGGACGGAAGGGGAGAATACTCCAGCCCCCAGTGAAAAGACACGATGATGAAATCCACTGATTTTCGGACCTGCTGGATTTCGAAAACCAAATCATCAAGGTGCGATTGGCTGGGACCGGGAAGGTTT
>JAPLGF010000047.1:0-5574 GCA_026390275.1 Candidatus Atribacteria bacterium | reverse complement strand
CATGGGAACTGTAGCGATGAAGGCAAAACGAAGGCCATTTTTCTCGATGATGAGGCTCTGGCGGGCATCAGACTGGGTCTTCCCTGCTCCCAACGGAAAGAGTCCCTTCTTTTTGAGGAGACTGATAGTATCAGTCAAGGCTTTCCGCCCATAATCCAGGGTGTGATTGTTAGCCAAAGAAAAAATGGTGAATCCGGAACCCAGGAGACTTTCTACAGACCGGGGGTCCCCCCGGAAAACAAACTGTTTTCCCAGAGGATCTCCCCGGTCTGAAATGGGACTTTCCAAATTGCAGAAAGCAAGATCATAGGACGAAACAACCGGGGACACCCCGCTAAAAGGGTAATGGATTCCCTGTCGTTCAATGGCCATGCGGATACCCCGATCGAGAAGCACGTCCCCGGCCGCACAGAAGGTGACACTGTCCCTGGCTAAAATCGGAAGTGTGCCACACAGCACCAAAATACTGATAACCAACAATATTTTTCTCACCATATCTCCTCAACAACCAGTACCGTAAACATATTTTATACGGGGAATCTCTGGTGCTTTTTCTTTCGTTCGGAACTCTTTAGTCCAATCCGGAAGAGGTGGTACCGGTTTACCCTGAAGCATTTCTTGCCATTTTTGATCGGTGAGCCGATCGGAAACAGGATGGATAAATTCATAGTAGGAGAATACACCACCCCGGGCGAGCTTGAGATATCCATCAAATTCCACCGCCACCAGGATCTCGAAAGCCGGACCCACTCCTTCTTCCAGTACTTCTCCCTTGGAAGTATGAACATCTGCGACTAAAGCGATACTTTTATCCGCATCGCTCATGATGTTATACCACCCCTCGGTTCCTTCGTCCGCATACAGGACCGAAAAAGTCAGGTTTTCCAACAAGGCACCATAGATGCTCAATTGCTGATATTCCTGATTCGTGATCGGACTTTTTTTTAATTCCTTTTGTACCATCATTTTCAAGAACGAAACGAGCTCGATCAACCGATCATATTTCTCCGTCATTCCTTCCGTAAGAAGTCCCCGACTTTTCAAACCATCCCGGGAGAAGACCAGCATGTCCAGAAATCGTTGATAAAAAGCTCCATTCGGTTCCACGTACCATCTGGGAGGATCCGGTACCCATTCTTCTCCATCACCGCATTCGGCAGCAGATGGTTGCCCGTACAAAATGGTATCGTGCCGCAGCTCCGTCCAGCTCCCCAGGGCGGTATTGAGATTCTTGAGCTGCCACCATCTGGTGGTCATGAAGAATGGAAGTTGAAGATCATCCGGGGAAGCGAAAAGGGATTGGAGAGACCAGAGCCAGTTGGTGTAGAGGTTCTTTTTCCAGTCATCAGGAGAATATCCAGAAAATTGAGCGATCAGTGTTTCCAGTTCCCCTGGATAGTCTTTCCATTTATCCCCTTCTTTGTACTGATCAAGAAGGATAGATTTCGCCTCTGCCGATCCGAGGACGGCCATAACATCCAATCCTTTGGGGAATGGTCTCTCCGGCCAATGGGAGAGACGCTGCAAGATTTCTGAATCAGGGATATAACGTTGTCCCATGAAGCCGAAACGAGCTCCTTCCGGAATGCCAACCTGAACCGGGTGGATTTTCGACTTTTTTTGGTAGAGGTCCTCCGCCATCTTGCGTGCCTGTACCATTTTGGAACTATCCGCTAACTCCTCAAAACTTACTTTCTCTCCATACACCGCATCCAGAATGGATTTATAGTCTGATGGTCCTAAATCATTGGAATAACCGACCAAATAGGAGGTGGGTTCGTAGATGGAAAGCCAGAGATCAATCGCTTTCTCCCCCTTTGTGCCTTTATCATAGAGTTGTTTCGTCAATATGAGCGCTTGTAAAAGATCCAGGTCTTGATTGGCCAAAAAATAGTTTTGCCCATACCACATCATGGCCAGGAAATAGAGCTTTAAATTCTCGCTCCGGTCATAATGCCCCCGGGGAACGAATTGGGAATAATCCAACTCATGTTCCACTCCCGGATCATTTTTTGGGTTAAAAACTAAGGAATTTTCCCGTCCGTTGTGGATATTCACTTTCTCAATCTCCGCCTTCACGATTTCCATAATTTTGGGGTCAACCGTTTTAGAAGAGGACAGAATGTTTGCCGGGATGGAAAAGTAAACGAGATTCCGACCAGCTGCCTCTCGGACCATTTCGTGAGGGGATGAAACATACAGACCATGCGAAAGATCCACCATCTCGCTGGTGAGGTCCCGAAGAACTGGTAAAAGTTTCACCGTTTCGAGATTCCGGAGGATGTAATCGTAAAAGATATGAGAAAGCTGTAAAATTGAATCGGAAGTGACAAATCCAGCGACTCCTTTATACCGGTTCTCTTCGTAAATCCAGAAAAACTGATCGTTTTGCGCCGGCATAACGATAAAGCCCTGCCGGGAAAGCATGTCCAGAGCACCGGGAGAAAAAGTCTGGAATTGCCAATAATTGATAATATTCCTGGTGTTCACCCTTTTTTCTCCATTGATCAGCTGATAATTTTGTTTCAAGAGCTCCTGCTCTTTTTGCCTGATCAATGTTGCATTTTCTTTCTCTGTCTCCGTGAGACGTGAATTATCATATTTCATATCCAGTTGATACCAGTCCTGTGAATGGTAATAATTATTCAATTCATATGTCTTGAAGGGCCTTCCATGCCGGGCATAAATATCATTACGCATGAAATAGAGTTCTTGAAGCGTCTTCCCCCCCAGGTCTTTGGGAGTCAAGAGTTGGGCAGCCCACACAACGTTACCCCAGAGAAGGATAATGCCGATGATCATGAGTCCCTTTTTCATAGTTTCTCCTCCTTTTCTCGACACAAACCATACTTTCGTTTCTTCATTGTACGCTTTTTTACCCCGAAAATACCGTGAATCGTGAGTCGTGAAAGATTTGTTGATACGTTGAGTTGGAAAAGATCTTCTCCATCGTTGTCCCCTCTCATCCCCTATTGATGTCAGGAACCGGCGTGATGGTCTTTTCAATTCAAAACCTCAACGACTCAATTTTTTTTCTTTTGCGTTACAAAATGACGGTGGACTAATCATTTTTTTGAGTGTAAAATATTGTCAATTTTTTTTATCATTATAAAATAAAATGCAGAAAGGGGAAGAGAGGAAGAGTAGCCATCCGATCAGACAAAAAAATTGGTCGAGACCAAAAATACCCCGGTCAACTCCAGAGGATTAAAGGAAAAAAAATGAACGAGAAGCCACAACTGGTGTTTATTCATTGTGCCGATCTACACCTTGATAGTCCTTTTGAAGGGCTTCACCAGATTGATTCTCACATCGCCAGTGTTCTCCGGGATGCGACGTTTCAGGCCTTCGAAAAGGTGATTGATTTCACCATTGCCGAAAACTGTGATTTTTTGCTCATATCGGGAGACGTATATAATGAGGCAGATCGGAGTCTGCGAGCGAAGCTCCGTTTTCGTGACCAACTTCAGCGGGCAATGGAGGCAGGAATCCCTTGTTTTGTCGCCCATGGAAACCACGATCCATTGTCGGGATGGGAAGCAGAAATATCTCTACCCGATGGTGTCACTCGTTTCGGAGGAGAAAAAGTGGAATTGATCCCCTTCCGGGAGGGGAAAGATGATCGTGCCCATATTTACGGAATCAGTTTTCCAGTGCGGGAGGTACGGGAAAATCTGGCAAAAAGGTTCCGAAGGGAATCAAATTCTGTTTTTTCCATCGCTGTTCTGCATTGTAATCTGGGAGGAAATACGGAATATGATAATTATGCACCGTGTGTTCTCGATGATCTTATGGCCTCTCAGTTTGATTACTGGGCCCTGGGTCATATTCACACCCGATGTGTGGTACGAGAACAGAATCCGGTCATCATCTATCCCGGAAATATCCAGGGACGTAATATCACTGAAACTGGACCCCGGGGGTGTTACCTCATCAAGGTTTGGGACCTTGATACCATCACTGTAAACTTTCTGGAGACTGATGTCGTTCGCTGGTTTGAAGAAACGATTGATATTTCCACTCTCAAAACCCTTGATGATCTGTGGGATGAAATGACCCTTCATCGTGAGAATGTACGAGCCAGAGCAGCAGGAAAAGCCTCCATTCTTCGCCTCCATCTCATGGGAAGAGGAGACCTTCATCGGGAACTCCATTCCCCAAAAGGGCGGGATACCGATTGGAGTGCCATTCTTCGGGAAGGAGAACCAGATCGATCCGATTTTGTCTGGGTGGAATCGGTAGATGGGAAAACTCGCCCCTGCCTCGATATTGAGAAGAGAAAAGAAGTGGATGATTTCGTGGGTGATTTTCTCCGGATTTCCGAAATGTATTGCTATGAAGCGACCAGGAACCAGTGTCTTCAAAATATCCTTTCCCATCGTCCCGAATGGCGGATCATCGCCCGGGAGATAGAAAAGATGACCAAAGATGATGTTCTCGATATTTTCCGTAAGGCGGAAATCTACGGCCTCGATCACCTATTGTCAGAGGAGGATTGAATATGAAGATTCAAAGCATCTTCTGCGATGGATATGGCCTTTTCTCTCAACTTCTCCTCTCCGATATTCCTGGTGGTCTCATTTTGTTCACCGGTTTGAATGAAAGTGGTAAAACCACCTTAATGGAATTTTTGCGAACCGTTCTTTTTGGACCTCCCGGCCGTTCGAACCACCGGAATGAGTATCTTCCTTTGCGGGGGGGAAATCATGGTGGAAGAATCAGGGTAGTAAGCCATACCCACGGTACGTTTCTCATTGAATGGAACCCTTCTCACTGGATCATCACCGATCCCGGTGGAAAAAAGATCGATCCTCCCTCTTTTCGGGAAATTTTGGGAAATATTGACCGTCAGACTTATGAGCGAATCTTTGCCATCGGACTGGCGGATCTGCAGGGATTGGATGTTCTAAAAGGGGAAGCGGTCAAGGCTCGCCTGCTGGCTGCCAGTTCAGGACTGGGGGCAACCTCCTTCCCTGAAACCCTGAAAAATCTCGACAAAGAAATGCTCGACCTCCTCAAAAAAAGTGCTCAAAAACCGGAAATCAATCAATTTTTGATACAACTCCGGGACTTGCAGACCGCCATCAAGTCCCTCCAGGGAGAAACGAAAGACTACGGTATACTCCAGAGTAAATTAGATCACCTGAAAAAGATCACCAGAGAGAAAAGAACCGATGAAGAAACAATCCGGTCACAAATTCAGCATTTAGAAAATTTGGAAAAGGCGTGGGAACCCTGGATTCGTCTTTCCTCTGCCCGGGAAAAAAAAGTCACATGGGATTTTTCTGCCGCTTTTCCCCCCCAGGGCCTGGAGAGGTTAGAAAACATTAAAAAAGAGTCAGAAGAGCTCCAGGGAAGAAAAAAAACCCTGGAAGAAACCGAAGAACGTTTTCGAAAAGAAAAAGAGTTCCTCGTTGGATTTGAAAAGATCATTTCTCTTAAAAACGACATCACCATGCTGACGGGGGAACGGGAAAAATTCACCTCCTCTCTAGAGTACCTTCCGCACCTGAGAGAGAAGCGAGGAAGAACAGAAGAGGTACTTCAAAAACGTCTTCAGGACCTGGGACCGGA